>NZ_JAKGAW010000033.1:0-52758 GCF_021532475.1 Pseudoalteromonas sp. APAL1
TAGAATCGATAAATGATGAAATATTGGCGAAGCTATGATTAAGGGGCATAAAAAAATCCGATGACCTGTGATCATCGGATTTTGATCCTATTATGCCAAATGTCAATTGCTTAACTGATCGGCATTGAAGCTAATGCTTGGCTTTTTTATTTTTTAACGGCGTACTTTTTGCGAGTAACGTCTATAAAGCGTATAGAAGAAGAGGTAAACAATTAAACCTAGAGGCAATGAACCTCCACGTGTTTTACTCTCAACAGTTACCCGTTTTTTAGAGTTCACTAAAACATTAAATTGCCCCTCAACAGTACCACCATCACCGTCTGATACTGTAAATGTCACCGTATCGATCCCTTCAAAACCAACGTTTGGTGTATAGGTTAAGGTGTTATCAGTATTGATAATGACCGTACCATTATTTGCCGATGCGAAAATAATAATGAATGAATTATTATCTTCATCTGACACATTTGCTAAAACGTCTACAGTTACTGGGTTTTGATCCTCAGTGCTTACATCCACGATGAGAGAAATACTTGGTGCTTTATTTTCAACAACATCAACATTTACCTTAGCGTAGCTTGAACCACCTTGACCATCAGAGATTGCATAGGTAATGCTTGCCGTTCCTAGATGCTCTGCTTGTGGAGTGAAATACAATTGATTATTAGCAATACTAACTTGGCCAATATCAACTGAGGCAGATGTTAATGTCAATGAGTCACCATCAGCATCACTATCATTTGATAACACATCAAGATAAGCAGCTGTATTACGTTTAACCACAACAGTATCGTTTTGCGCATCAGGTTTAGTATTTGTGCCGGCTAACGTTGCTAAACCACTTGGGTCTTCGATTGCACGATTGACTAGTCCATCCGCATCATTAGGACCACCATCTTCGATAGTCAATTGCACACACCAGTAGCCTTCTTTTAAGCCTTCTTCATATTGTGCATCACGAGGTGGTGGGCAGAACCCTTCAACACCCGGTGCTGAAGCGATACTATTCTTACTATCTACGACAAACTCAGTCCAACCTGTAGGCATCAACTTGCGATAAACCGCATTGCTCGGAACCGGAGAAAATTGCGCCATAACAATACTCACAGATTGCCCTGGCACTGGTATATCAGTCACATTGAAGTCAAATACACCATTTTCATAGTTAAAGCTTGCATCAACAACGTTGTTTTGACTGTTACTTGCGAATTGCTCAACTTCTTCCCCAGTAATTCCCGTTTGCGTACCATGTGCAACAAAGGCAACATGTCCTAGGCTAAGCTGCAAGCCTGGCTCTGTTTCCATTAAGAAAAACTCACTTTCGTTGAACTTCTCTTGCAACACATTTTTCGCCAAAGAGACTGAATCGATATAATCAGGAATACCGTCATTATCACTGTCACCATAACCTTCTTGTAGATCACTAATACCGTCAAAATCGGTATCTTCTGAAGTGAGTAACGGTGCAGACTCTAAAATTGTTAATTCTAATTTCATTGAGCCTGTTTTATCACCATCACTGGCAACAATGGTAAATTGATAAGTACCATTTTCCACATTGCTAGGGTCAAAGCTAAATTGATCGTCAATCTGATCGATATCTATAATACTGTCGCTCGACACACTCCAATCATAACTATGGGTATCAGCTAAGTTTGCATCGATCACTAATGCACTAATCGTCACTTCACCGGCATGCTTATCTATTATTCGACTAGTAAGGCCGTTTTGACTTGCAAATAATTGTACGCTTGGTGCGACATTACCCTCTGCAATTGTCAATGTATGTGTACCTAAAGGACCAATTACAGCACTTTGTGGATCAGACAGGCTAACTACGACTGTTTCGCTGCCTTCTTCATACTCATCTTGTGCTAAATTTACAACAAGTTGCGCCTCTCGCTGTCCTTTGTTAAAGACAAACTCTCCATCCACTAAATCATGGTCAAGCCCTTGTGTTGCATCGCCTGACACTGAGTATGGAACAATAACAGGGTAACTTACTGCATCACCATTGAGAATGGCTTTAATCGTCACTGTTGTCCCTTCTGTAGCTGTTTGGTCTTTACTAAAGTTGACTTGGGGTACAACATGGATCAGCTGTGTTGCCGAGACTTGGTCACTGCCTTCACCAGCAGTCCACACAACGGTATGGGTACCTGATGCAAAAAATCCTTTAGAGCTAGCTGTTACTCGCACTGGGTTACCTAAAGAATCAAGTGCAATCGCCGTTCCCATGTTTACTTTTGTGAATAAGCCCTCAGATGCAATTGTTCTGTCATCTGGCGCTGTAATTGTAATGTTCTGTGATGTTGAGACTAACGAAACAACTAAAGTCACTTCGGTTATTTCACCACTGCTATCTCTAATTTGATAAGTGATTACAACTTCACCAGTCATTCCAACAGGTGCGAGATACTCAAGCTTATTATCAACAATCCGGACAACACCTGCACTGGCTGTAGCATTTAGAATAGTTAACTCATCGCCATCTGCATCACGATCATTTGCCAGCACGTCTAAAATCACAAACTCATTTAAGTCAGTATTAATCGTAAAGCTATCCGGCACAGAGATAGGTGCATCACTTACTGGATTTACTATGATAGTAACGGTGGCAAGCTCTGAACTTACTTTTCCATCTGATACTTGATAACTAAAACTGTCAGTACCGTAAAAGTCAGCATTAGGCTGGTACGTGAAACTATTAGCATCCATCGTTAACGTACCATTACTAACCGGTGTCACTAGGTTGAATGTCAGATCATCGCCATTGTCATCAAAATAGCTGAGTGTAAAGGTGATGCTCTCGTCTTCATTTGTGCTAAGTTGTTCACCGTTAGCCACAGGCGCAGTGTTTGCAATAATAACAGGGCTGGTTGCACCCGATGTAAAGGTCTCAGTATTACCGTTGCCATCAACATAGGTTACTACAACCGTTATCGTCGCGCCGATATCAGCATCGGTTAGCATGTACTCCGATAGTGTTGCACCTGAAATTAATACCCCATTGCGCATCCATTGATAGGTAAATTCACCTACGCCATCAGGGTCTTCAATGGTTGACTCAACACGCAGGGTTTGGCCTTGTTTAGCCTCGCCACTGATACTAATACCACCGGTTGCTTCATCGTTAACATCGGCAACTGTGATAACAAAGGTTTGTGTATCAGTTAACCCTTCAGCATCAGTTACTAATAAAGTAACAGCATGAGTGCCCACATCATCATTAGTGGGTGTACCACTTAGCTCACCTGTTGCAAGATTAAAATTAAGCCAACCTGGCAGTTCTGGGGCGCTCAACTTATAGCTATCAGCACTGTCTACATCATTGATAACTAATGTATAACTATAAAACTCATCTTGTGTCGCAGAAGTTAACGCTGCCGATTCAATAACAGGCGCATCATTTACAGACAAGATGGTAATAGTCACTGAAGCAATATTGGATTTAGCACCTTCGTTATCAAAAAGGGTATAACTGAATGAATCGATTCCTACATAGTTACTAGTAGGTGTATATGCAAACGTACCATCTGCATTGTTCACAACCTGCCCGAAAGAAGGAGAATCCACGATTTGCAGTGAAGAAACATCAATGCTGCCATCTACGTCATCATCATTGATAATCACATTTATCACTATTGATTCATCTTCATTTATTTGCACAGTATCATTGTTAGCTAACGGTGCATCATTTACAGGTGTGACTGTTAATGACACGCGCGCTGCGTTTGACCATTCACCTAGATCATCTTTTACCCGATAGGTAAACGTATCCTCGCCATTGCTATTGGCATTAGGTGTGTAACTTATAACTCCCTGAGACGCGATAGCAATACCTTGAAGTGGGGCGTTCACAATTTCAATACTGCTTTCATCTAGACTACCATCAACATCAGAATCGTTTCCTAACACATTGATATTATGAAGTGTGTCTTCCAAAATCACGGCTGTATCATTGTTAGCTATTGGAGCATCGTTTATGCTTTTAATAGTTAAGTTAACAGGTGCAATATTTGACATAAGAGATTGTTCATCTTTAACCGCATAGCTAAAGCCATCACTACCAAAATAGTTACTTTGTGGCGTGTAGGTGATTTGTCCTGATTCACTATCAATATTTAAAACACCATGACTTGGATCTTTTGTAACTGTTACATTTTTTACCAATAACTCACTGTCAACATCGACGTCATTATCTAAAATAGAAAGTATCGTAGGGATATCTTCGTTTAACTCAAACGTATCAGCGCTTGCAACAGGTGCGTCATTAATCTCACCAATAGTGATCAGCACAGTGGCACTTTTAGAAAATGCCCCTGCTTTATCAGCAATACGATATGTAAACGAATCGCTGCCACTAAAGTTGGCTTTTGGTGTATATATAATCAGTTCATTACTTACTTTGGCATCCCCATTTTCAGGCAATGTAACGACTTCGAGAGTTGATAGATCAATTGCATCATTACTATCAATATCTTTATCGTTTGCCACCACATCGATTTCGACCGCCATGTCTTCGTCTGTTGTGATCTCATCACCTAGAGCAATCGGAGCATCATTCACTGCATTGATAGTTATCGAGACAATTGAAGTATTCGAACGACTGGCTTCCATATCCTCTACAGTATAAGTAAAACTATCTTTGCCGTTGTAGTCCTTATTCGGGGTATAGGTAATTACCCCCGTTGCTGTATTTAGACTCGTTTTACCATGCTCTGGGGGTGTCACAACCATCACACTAGCAGGGTTCAGTTGACTATCGACATCAGTGTCATTCTCTAAGACATTTATCGCAACAATGTTATCTTCATCAACACTAGCTGTATCATTTTGGCTGACAGGCGCATCATTAACATTCAAAACTGTCAGCGTAAATTTCTGAGTACTTGCTTCATTCTTTGAATCAACAGCAAGCAAGGTAATCGCATGTTTCCCAACATTTTCGTTTGTGGGAGTACCACTTAAGACTTGGCTGACACTATTAAAGGTTAACCAAGAAGGCAGATTTAAACCTGAGTATGTGATCGAATCACCAGGATCAACATCTACTGCAGTAAACTTATAACTATAGAGCTCGCCCTCTGTTGCTGTTGCGACAGGAGTAGATGTGATAGTTGGTTTATCATTAACATTAGCAACATTAATAACAAAATCCTGTCTGTCCGATGCATTTAAAGAATCTGCTACAACAACGGCAACATAATGCGTGCCAACATCATCATTTGTTGGTGTGCCTGATAAAACGCCAGTTTTTGAATCAATTGTTAGCCAACTAGGTAAACCAATTGCACTAAATGTAAGGGTATCACCTATATCCGCATCACTTGCCTTAACTGAATATAAATATTCAGTGTCTTCAGTTGCCCATACCTGTGCAGAGGAAGTAATAACAGGCGCCTCGTTCTTGCGAGTTACACTTAAAGAATATTCTTGTTTAAGTTTTTCAACTCCATTTTCAAGTACATGAATCGTGATAGGGTAAGTGCCAATATCCGTTTGTTCTGGGAGACCTGTTATAGTTCTCGTTACGGCACTATAAGAGAGCCAACTAGGAAATGTATCGCCGAAAGAAACGATAATCGTTATCGCATCATTGTCTGCATCAGTGGCTATAATTTTATATGTATATAACTGACCAACTTGCACAACTTTAACAGGTTCAGATTCAATGACGGGTAGATCATTAACTGGGATGACTGTGATACTAAAGACTTGATTTGTAATTGGTTCGACAGAGTCTTCTCCTCCATCAGCTAAGTCAAAATTAAAACTATCTGACGTAGTTTCACTACCATCATGCTTATAATAAAGCTTTGAATCATCAAGTGTTTGCTGGGTAAACGTGCCATTCACAGCAAGTCCCTCACCTGAGTCTAAACTACCATTATCATTAGCATCGACAAACAAACTACCATTCGTAGGTACTGATTTAAGCGTATATGTTAACCCTGTCCCAGAGTCATCACTATCTTTTGCAGATAACATACTATTAGTAATAACTTTTGAATCGCCTTCATTAATTGGAAGTCCTGTATTAATCGCAATAGAAGGAGCTTGGTTTATTGCATTTACTGAATAAGTTAAAAGGACAGGCGTTACACTTTCAGTGCCATCAGTAAGTTCGGTGGTGAATGTAAATTCACCAATGTAGTTACTGTCCAGAGAAAAGGTTAAGTTATCAATAGTGGCATTTACATCACTGGCACTTCCAGATATTGTTAATACACCTGAATTTGCATCATAGCTATACACTGCATTTCCACTAGCACTACCTGAAAAGTCACCTGCGACAGTATCCGAAAGTGAAATTGTAAGTAGAACATTATCATCATCATTATCAGAAACTTTTACATCTTGAAACGGGTTTCCTATTGATATCCCTTGATTAATAGATTGAGAAGAATCAGAGAAAGATGTTGAAGTATATTTTTTTACCGTGCCTTGTGCCAATGAATTACCATCGGCATAAAAAACATAAGGTGTGTTTTGGCTATCAAGAGCTATACGATTAAAGTCAGTGAAAGCTTCGCTAAATCCCCTAGCTCCAACAAACTGCCAAGAGTTATTTTGATAAGTTACGACACTCCCTCTGTTTGGATCAACTCCATAGTCTGTAACAAATATAAAGGGTATATCGTTCTTTCCCAATACAAAGTCGGGAGAAAATACTGCGTCACCAGTGATATCTTCGTGGAGTATAGTCCAGCTTGTACCATCAAATTTATAAAGTGAAAGTCTCTTTGTAAGTCGGCTAATTTCGGTTTTAGTGCTCAATAATATATTGTCCTTGCTGTCAATTGCTATATTCGTGTAATTTCCTTCGACATTTGAAACACCGGCTTTGCCGACATATCCCCAAGATGAGCCATCAAACGACATAACTGAAGCACTAGTGGAATCTAAAGAAAAGTCTCTAAATGAAACGTAAGGCGTATTTGTACTATCAAAAGCAAGATCAGTGTAGGCTGCTTTTGCTAGTGAAAACCCTTCAACACCCACCCTTACCCAATTAGCACCATTATACTTTTTTAAAACAGCTTTATTGCTGAAGTTACTATCATTATAAACAACATGTAAAACACCATTATTATCAAATGCTAAATTAGAGTAAAAACCTAAGCCGCTCGATATAAGTGAGCCTACATCATTCCAATTACTCCCATTAAAACTCAACACTCTTAACCTGCCTGAGTTACCTTCATCTGCAAAAGAAATGTATGGGGTATTATTACTATCAAAAATGATATCTGTGTAATAAATGTCACCATTTGCAATATTTTTATTTCCAACATATTCCCAATCTGTGCCATTGAACTTCATGACGCTACCATTATGCTCTGATGTATCAGCGAAAATTACCCATGGCACATCGTTAGCATCCAGTCTAATTCTTGAATGGTTCCCACTGTTAGATGACCCAGCAAACCTAGTACTGCCTAATGATTCCCAGGCGCTAACACTCAAGCTAGGCGCTACATTCGATTTAGTTACATTTAATGTTGAATTTTTTTGCACATTATAATCAGACAATGACCGACCATTTTCTAATGTTTGACCATTAAAGGTGATAATTTGCCGAGCTTGCTCGATACTCGTCTGCTGCTCAACAAGGCCTTTTACCGTATCAATGCTGTCACTTGGCTCAACATCGAGTGTGAAAGTCTCGTTCGGTGCAATGATTGTTATTGGCATAGCCAATATAGACATAGGCGCAATAAGCGCTATTAGGTATAGGTATTTAATAATTGTTGATAGCATGACGTAGTGTTCCTGTAGAAACTTCAAGCTGTGAGTAATATCATCAAAATGATTTACTCAGATTCTCAGCTATTCCTTGAGATAATTTAAAATGTACGCCCCTTGCGCACATCGATAATGAGTTAGTCGAAGTAATATCTTGCGCCAATAGAGAGCATCGAAGCATCAGTTGCATCCAGCGCTGCGTGGTCGTAACTAATAAAAACTTGAGTACTTTTAAAAACAGCAATACTTGCTTCAATGCCAAAGGTGACACTGTTGCCACTTCGTTTTGCATTAAATAGCTGTGAAGAGTCTATTTGGTATTGGTAATCTTGTTGCCAATCTAAATACCCCAACTTACCAGTCAGTGATATCTCTTTGGTAACAGGCCACGATGCTAAAAGTGATATTTGCGGCCCCTTTGCTGATTCTGGGTAAATTTGTTCCATGGTACTGTGTAAGCTGTCTATGTTGGTGACTTCACCAGTAAAGCTGAAATGTCTTTCGCCAAAATCTACATAACCAACTTGCAGTGAGTAGAACGAATTGAATTTATAACCAATTGCAGCTTGATAACCTGTATCTGAGTCCTTAATCGACACAGAGTTAATTATGGCTCCTTGTTCAATTAATGATGACGTTAGTTTTTTTTTGCTGAGGTCTGTTGAAGCTGAACCTATTTGTCCTGATAAAAACCAGCCTGTTTGCTCAGCTTTGCCCTGTTGACTGCAAAATAAAGAACCAGCAAATAGGATGAATGTAGCAAGCTTAAAAACAAAGCCATTTGAACTAGCATTAAAATATGAAGCATTCAAAGTGGGACCTCTTGAACAGATTGAATCTAATTGCAACGTATCCACTGTTAATTACGAACATCCACTTTGTACATACCATTTACATTAGATTAAAATATTACGAGTTCGAATGAGAAAATTCTGATTCAAGGTGAGTTTGTGAAAATTCCGACACCCTTTGTTACTAGTTCCGAGGGAGGGGTTTTATATGATATGGATACCAATTAGGTACCAACACAACAAGATTCATGCCACTGAATTTACAATGCTTTTATATGAGATTTAAAGTTTTGATGAATAACCGTATTAAAAAGGTTTTTACTCTGTGCACAGTGTGGGCTTTGATCTACTGCTCATACAGTGATGCAAATCCAACGAAACAACTTGAATCAGCATTTGCCACCTCATTGGTTTTAACTGATGGTGACAGCATTACTTTAGGATTTGGTGATTTTGATCCTCAAACCATATTTAACCCACAAAATACTGTCAATGAAGAAGACAGCATAGCACTGAGAAAGAAGTTAAAACTCTACAGCATTCCGCTTAAATGGCAGGTAAATAACCCTATCTACCAACACAACATTAATGTAGTAAGTCGGATCAGCTACCTAAATCAATCAGATTTCATTTCGCTGTTTGATAATGTAGCTGACGACTATATTTCTGAAACTGTGTATAACGGGATGCTCGGCTTTAACGCAGAAAAAGCTCTTGGCTCTAAGTGGTCATATCAATTTGGTTTGAATACTCACTACTTACATTACAACAATGATTACGACTACAACTCTCCCGAGTCTAGGCGTAATTTAAAGCCTTTAACTGATAACCTTTACACCAATCTTAATAGCAATGCACTGGTGTTAAACCCTAATGCAACCATGATTTATCGCCTGCCTAGATATTGGGGCTATTACGAATATAAGCTTAACTTTAATTATTACTATGGCTGGGCACTATCTCACCCTGACGGTATACATAATGCAGCCCCTGAAACTTGGCGAACACTAAATGGTATTAAAGCAACGTTTAACATGTTTAAGATTGGACCATTTGAGCAAGCATTTTATATCAAAGGACAACGTATCGACTTAGGTGGTGATAGTCGAGTTGCATTCGGAACTGATCATTTTTATGAGTATGGTATAGGCTTTTTATGGGATGCACAGCGCTGGACGTCTTGGTTCAACAATTTTGGTATTGGCATCAACATCCATAACGGTAGCAGCCTAGATGGTGCTGCAATTGTCTTATACTTTAATGAAATTTAAGTCCATTTTTAAAAGAAAAAATTTTTAAACAGACTATATTCTTATATTACTCAACGACATAATTATTAGCTAATATACATGGAAGATATATGAAACATCACCTCGCACTTGCCTGTTCATTACTCGCTTTAACGGCCTGTGATAAAGCCCCAGAACAAACAGCTAAAACACTACCACTCCAAGTTAGCGTAGCAGATGCTATTTATTACGGTGGCGATATTCTCACCATGACAAGTGATGAACCAAAGTACGCACAAGCAATTGCAACGCAAGGCGACAAAATCATCTTTGTTGGTGATAAAAGTAAAGCACTTGAGCATAAGTTTGGCAAAACAAAGCTAGTTGATCTACAAGGTAAAACCTTAATGCCGGGCTTTGTTGATGGCCATAGCCATGTCTATGGTGTTGGGTTACAGGCTATGGTAGCCAATTTATTACCGAGCCCTGATGGTGATGCCAACAGTGTTGAGCAAATCGTTAATATTCTTACAGCCGCACAGCTTAACCCTGATTACACAACATTTATCGAAAAAACCGGTGCTATATTAGGGTTTGGTTACGATGATGCTGAGCTTGATAGATACCCGACTAAAATGGACTTAGACCGCGTTAGCACCGAAAAGCCAGTCATTATCATTCATACCTCGGGTCACTTAAGTGTCGCAAACAGTAAAGCCTTAGCCATGGCGGGCATCGACGAAAACTCAGAAAACCCTAAAGGCGGGCTAATTCGTCGTATGGCGAACTCACAAGAACCCAATGGGGTGCTCGAAGAAAATGCGCACTTTGGTTTACTGTTTAAACTCATGAAGTCTTTTGGTCCTGAGTTACAAGATTTAATGCTACAAGAAGGACAAAAACTCTATACAAAATACGGCTACACCACAGCACAAGAGGGCCGAGCAACTCAAGAAGCCTATGATTCAATGGTAAGAGCTTCAAAAGCGAATAAATTTGTGATTGATGTGGTTGCATATGCCGATATGGCCACCAGCAGCAGCTTTATGGACTCAGCCTATAATAGTAAAAGCTACACGAATCAGTTTCGGATTGGTGGTGTAAAACTTAATTTTGATGGCTCTCCACAGGGTAAAACAGCCTGGTTATCAGCCCCCTACCTTAAAGCACCTGAAGGTCAAGAAGCTGGCTATTTAGGTTATCCTACCTTTAATGATGAACAAGCATTTGAATATGTTGAGACTGCCTTTGCTAATGGCTGGCAGGTTATGACCCATGCCAATGGAGATGCCGCAATTGAACAATTTTTAGATGCTGTTGAAAATGCCAACAATAAATTAGGGAAAAAAGACCGCCGCCCGGTGCTGATTCATGGTCAAACAATTCGTCAAGAGCAGGTAAATCGCCTTAAAGAATTAGGTATTTTTCCGTCGCTCTTCCCAATGCATACCTTTTATTGGGGCGATTGGCATGTAGATTCGGTACTTGGCCATCCGCGTGCTGATTATATTTCACCAACCAATGCGGTCAAAGAGCAAGGGTTGATGTTTAGTACCCATCACGATGCACCAGTAGCATTGCCAAATGCGATGCGCGTTCTCGATGCGACAGTTAATCGCACAACACGCACTAACCAAGTACTTGGCCCAGACCAACGCGTCTCTGTTTATACTGCACTACAAGCAATGACCACTTGGCCTGCGTATCAACATTTTGAAGAAGCATCAAAAGGGCAATTAAAACAGGGGATGCAAGCTGATTTAATCATTTTGGATAAAAACCCACTTAAAATTGAGCCAGAAAACCTACATAAACTGCAAATTTTATACACTATCAGTCGCGGTAAAACCGTTTACACAAAACAATAATGGAATAGAAAGATGATCAATAAACTCATAAAAACAATGTTCATAGTCTTATTATCATTTACAGCACTAGCTGAGCAAGCAACCAGCATACAACTCGATATTTTAAATTTACATGCCCAATCTGAACACGTTTATACATCAGGTCAACCGAGCCAATCAGACTTTGCAAAATTAAAAGCGCTGGGGGTTGATACCATTATCAATTTACGCGGCGACAATGAAACGAGTTGGTCAGAGCAAGAGGTAGTTAAAGGATTAGGGTTAAACTACTACCCTATTCCAGTGCAATCAAAAGCCGACATCACCCTAGAAAATGCGACCAAATTACACAACTTGTTGGATCATCAATCTCAGCATACTACCTTAGTTCATTGCGCCAGTAGTAATCGTGTAGGCGCGCTAGTTGCGCTCTATCATGGTGTCACTTTGAAAAAGCCAATAGATGATGCTGTTGAAATTGGAAAACAATGGGGACTAAAGAGTTTAGAGCCTGTGGTAAGAAACAAAATAAAAGAAGAAATTGGTCAGCACTAAGCTGACCAATTTTAAATTTATCAAAGCTGCCATGCATAGCTTAGCTTGGTAAAAAATGTACGTTGATCGCGCTCAACACCTTGCAACGAATCGTCTTGATAACCTTTGTCTGAATAACCTAAGTAAAACAGCGTCTGTGAGTTAATTTTGTATGAATACACTAACTGACTGCCATAATCACGGTTAGTTTGGCTTACATCAAACCGATAAGCTTCATTATTTCGATCAACATCTTCAAACTGCAAAACAAGCTTTAACATTGAGCGCATATTAAATTTATAATAAACGCGTAAATCGGTTAAGTTCGCCGTATAAACACGTTCATTTTGTTCGTTATCTAGGTAGCTATAACTATGCTCAAGTTGCACTTGCCAATGATCGTTAATATCCCATGTCATTTCAGGTTCAATTCGCACCATAGTACCTAGAGCTGCATTACTGTAGTCAATTTTGCTGCCATATTGAGCATACAATAAGAAACGAACATCCCGAATGGGCCTAAAACCGCCGTAGATATAACCTATGTTCTGATTAAAGAACTCACCGGCATAAAACTCATTACGATGAATAAAACCAATTTCGGTTTGCGACTGCATCTTACCTTTAAAAGTAAAATAGCCATCATACTCTTCTTCAAGTAGGTCACCATTTTGTGCCCACGTTTTATCCCACTCGGCGTTATAGCTATACTCAGTAATAGCATCATCAGCATTGCGATACCAAGTTTGCCCACCGCCTAGTTCAATTTTTTCATAATCGACTTTCGCCTGATAACCGAGATCTGAACGATACTCCTCGCCGATATTTTCGTAGCTCGCATACAGCTCATAATCACGTTTAGTTCTTGTAAACTCAATGGCATAAGCTTGATCCGATTGATTTTTATCAACCCCGTAATAGTCTACTAAAAAGTCTGCATTCGTAGTGTCTGTCGTTGCTACTTGATACTGCAAACTATCTGACTGGTTAAACCAATAACTCCCATCTATCGATAATACCGTATTATGGTAATCATCATTTTCGCGGTGGGTGCTCATTACGCCAATCGTCCCTTTTTGGCCTATATCAAATTGATAACGCCCTGCCACAGCTTGCGTTTTATCCGCCAAATTCGCAAAACCTGAACCTTGATTAGTCGGTAACAATACACTGGTATTCTGATCGTCAGCGTACATAAAGCCATAACTGTGTGCGCCGGTTTTGCCTGTTAACTTCAAACCGACATCAGGTTCAGCAATCATTCGCGTATATAAAAGCTCTAGTTGGCTTGTATTAAAATAAGACGCACCATCTAAAAAGAATGGACGCTTTTCAGCATAATAAATCGAGTAAGTTGTATTTACATCAAGCTCTAAAGAGTCTGCTTCTACTTGAGAAAAATCAGGGTTAATAGTGGCGTTAATTACCGCATCTTGAGTCACCCCCCAACGTAAATCTAACCCTGCTTCAGTATCAATATCACCATTTTGCCAATCACCTGGCACTGTGTCTTTGGTATCATGACGAAGCGCCGTTAAAGTTGGTGTAAGCTGAATGTTTTGGCTTTCAGTCATGTTGGCAAAACCAGTAAGTTTATCAAACTGACAAAAACTACATTTTACATCTCGGTCAAAGCCAACATTCGACATCTGATAATACACATCACGCGGGTAGTTTCGCCAAACTGCAAAGCTCCACGTTAACTCCGTTTGGTCTTTTGGAAACCGAAGTGCTGTGAATGGAATACGCATTTCAACCACATACCCATCGTCAGTTATTTGCCCTGCACTATCCCAAATAGCATCCCATGATGGGTCTTCCACCCAATCATCAATATCAGTCATGCGCATATCGCCTTGCGCACCAAGGGGGTTTACGTAAAACTCATAGCCGGTACGTTCATCATTGAAAGTATCTATCATCAAGGCAACATTATCGTCTTGCCAAAGAGTATCGCGATCACGAAGAGCGGCGCGAATTTGTGAAGGGTCATTGTCTTTTGCAATAAACCCAACATATAAGTATTTACCATCTTCGTATATAAACGCATCAGTTTGAACAAGTGGTGTGCCTTTTTCGGTCGGTTCATTTTGATATTTCAAAGGCACTTTTGTCGCATATTTCCAGTGAGGCTCATCCATCACACCATCAACACTAATAGACTCTTTAATATGGGCAAGCGAAAATTCTGCTTTATCAAATGCATGTGTGTAAAAAGGCATGCTGATAACACTAAATAAACAGGTAGGGGCGATGATTTGATTTATTATTCTTTTTAAGTACTGCATAAACATCCATTTAGAGACTGATGCGTTAAAAACGCTATTTAACTGATTTCAAAGCGATTGTAATTCAGTGAGGTACATTTGTTAACCTAATTCTACATTTCGACAGCCAAAAATTAACAAAACACGCCTTTTGTATTAATTTCAGAGTAAAAAAAAGCCCCATCACCTTTCAAAGTGATGGGGCTTTTTTATAACTAAATTATTTTTTAAGACTTAACTTATTGCCTTTTAATGATTTACGCACATTTGCAATACGCGAACGGTTCTTTGCGCGGGCCTCACCTGTAGCTTGGCCTGATGGCTTGTTTGTACGACTACGGCGTAAATGCGATGGCTTTTTAACTATTTTCTCAATTAATACATCACGGTTACTTACTTCGTAACCAGGCAATACGATTCGTTTAATGCGTTGGCCAATCAGCTTTTCAATATCGAATAAAGTATTTTCTTCTTCACGACTAACAAATGAGATAGCCTCACCTGGTTTTCCTGCACGACCAGTGCGGCCAATACGGTGAACATAGTCTTCTGCAAGCCATGGTAAATCGATATTAATAACACGCGGCAAGCCTTCAATATCAATACCACGCGCAGCCACTTCGGTTGCTACTAGTACGCGAACTTTGCCTTCTTTAAATTCACGTAATGCGCGGCGACGGTTACCTTGCGTCTTATCACCATGACAAACAACAGCAGGGATACCATCAAGATTAAGCTCTTTAACAAGCTCATCAGCTGTTTCTTTCATGTTCACAAAAACCAGTACTTGCTGCCAGTTTTTCTTACCAATTAATTCAGATAAAAGCTCTTGTTTACGGCGCTCTTCGACTGGATAAACAACGTGTTGCACTGTTTCTGCGGTACTGTTTGTTTGGTCTACATGAATGATTTCTGGTTGTTTTAGAACTTTACTTGCAAACTGTTTAATTGCCGCAGGAAAAGTGGCAGAGAATAATAAAATCTGACGCGCTTCATTACAGCCGTTGATGACTGTTTGCATATCATTGATAAAGCCCATATCTAGCATGCGGTCAGCTTCATCAAGCACTAAATGTTTTACACTTGCTAAGCTGATATTACCTAAACGAATATGATCAAGTAAGCGCCCAGGTGTTGCTACAACAATATCGACACCCGCTTTAAGATCATTTGCTTGGCCAGCTAAATTTATACCACCAAATAAGCACACTGTTTTAAGTTCGGTATACTTAGCAAACGATTTGAAATTATTAGCAATTTGTTCAGCAAGTTCACGAGTCGGCGCAAGCACTAATGCACTCGGGGCATTATTATCACTAACTGCTGATTCTGATAACTTTTGGATTATTGGTAATGCAAATGCCGCGGTTTTACCCGTACCAGTTTGCGCACTAACAAGTACGTCTTTGCCTTTTCTTACCGCAGGAATTGCACTACGTTGAACGGGAGTAAGCGTTTCGAAATTAAGCTCATCTAATGCCTGTAAAAGCTCAGAAGAAAAACTAAATGATTTAAAATTCATGCTGTATAACCTGCGGCCATTATATCAAGGGTCGCAAATTATACAGAAAAAAAATGATTTTAGTTAGTTATAACTTAACTAAATATGCGCTAAATGACTTAATCTGCACTTAAAGCAAAATAACGTCTTGCTCAGCTAAAATATTTGCCTCACTACCCACAATATCAGCAACATTAAGTTCGTTAATATAACCTAAGCCAATTTCTTGCTGCGCATTTGTTAGTGGCACATAAGGTAAACGGAACACAGGGTTCACAGCACCAGTCATCATCAGCGCCGTATTGATCGCAATCGGATTAGGCTCGCAGAATAACCAGTTCATAAGTGGCTGTAGTTTTGTATTTAGTGCCTCATTTTTTTCATCCATCAATTGACGGAAAAGGCCGGGAATTAAGTTAGATGTAACTGAGATCACGCCATGGGCATTATGAATATGCCTTGCATCATGCGCTTCATCGTCATTACCTGACCAACAAGCTATGCCTTGCTGTTCATAATGTGCGATACGCTCATTACCACCGCACTCTTTTACACCGATAAAATGCTTGTGTTTTGCCAAAGGTTCAATGATATCAGGTGTTAAGTCTTGACCTGTGCGACCCGCAACATTGTAGATAAACGCCGGGCCAATATCGAGTAAACGATTAAAGTGCTCTTTTACACCAGCCATTGACGTACGGCCATAGTATGGATTAATTTGCAGCGCCGCATCCATACCTGTTGCAAAACCATATTCAGTTGCTTTTATAGCTTCACGCGTATTATTACTTCCTGTGTTACCAACAATTAATAAGCGGTCAGAGAATTTGCTCACACTGTGTGCGATTAGCATTAAGTGCTCTTCCCAATTCATTAGTTGACCTTCACCGGTCGTCCCACCGACAATAATGCCATCAACTCCAGCTGCAATTTGTTGTTCAACAAGGTCGTCATAACAAGCAAGATCAATTTCACCATTGGTTAAATAAGGTGTTTTAATAGCAGTGATCAAGCTTGCTTGTTTAATTGTTTCTAGGCTGCGCATAACTTTTTTAATGTTTGGAAAATTTGCGCTAGTTGTATCATAAACCCAGCCATTTTCCGAGTAGTCTGATGCAATAAATAAAAAAACTTGAGAAAAAATCAAACTTAAGCCAAAATCAAATACTGTATAAATTAACAGTATTTATTGTGAGTAATTGATAATGCAACTTTCCAAATTTTTGGCAACCTACTTTTATACTACTGAAGAGCTATGTCAAACCCTCTCAATTGATGAGGATACGCTTGCAAACTGGCAACAAAGTAGCTTATTTCCCAAACCTAGTTATTGTTTGCAGAGTCAATTAGAGTGCAGTTCATATTCAGGTATTTATCAGTGTGAAGAGTATCAAGACTATTACCCGCGTGGTGCAGCAAGTTGGGGGCAATTAATCATAAAACATGACATAAGCTCATCATGCCAAGCCTTTAATTATTTTGCTCAACATTACTCAACACAACTTGCTAAACTTGCTGAACAAGGGTTTGCCATTGACGAAGAATTGTTTGGTAGCGACATAGATGAGCATTTACAACAAGTATGGCAGCAATTTCTATGCAGCAAGTATGGCGTGCTAACACAAAATGGTCTCGTTGAAGAAGCTGTGCAACTTGATGTTGCTAAACTGCTTATTGATGATATTACTGAGCTTCGGACAAAGACTGGTTTGAGCGTGGAAGAGCGCCAAACCCTGCATAAAGCACTCAAACTCATGAATCGCGCATTGAGTCACGGTACCGGGCACGAAGGTAAAAATACCCTTCGCCATCGTTACATTGATGATGTGGTGGCAAAATATGATTTATCAGTAAAATAACGGCTATAAAATCCGTTTTTTCTTGAAAGTGAACATACCATGAAACCATGCACAAAGTTACAACAATGTATCACATGTTAACTTTTGGTTAGTACATTTTGCTACTTTTGTTTTGTAGGTTTTCAGCTAGATAGCCGTTAAATTCATCTCGAAGAGTTATCTTTGGGTCATTAAAAACATGACAGCCTCTCGATAACTCCTTTCTTCCCAATAAATTATATTAAAACGAAGGATGAATAGATGAAACCTTTCCCAAGGCTTGGTCGCGTCAAAGCGACCTACTTGGCTATGCTCGGTTTAACCTTTGCTCAGCCAACTTTAGCGCAAACTAATGTAGTAACTAATCAAACTAAAGCAGATGCGCTTACATTTACCCTGATCACCGGTGATAAAGTCTCTGCTGTCGTAAACAAAGATGGCGAACTTAGCGGCATTCGTTTGCTCAATGCTGATGGCTCCGATGCAATCACCAGTATTTTTAAACGCGGTAAGAGCACATACGTTGTACCTAATCATGCACAAGCGCTTGTTGACTCTCAAGCAATCGATTTAGAACTATTTAACATTAATAAGCTGTATGAATCTGGCTATGATGATGCGTCAACAGATGCTTTACCTGTTATTGTTGAGTACAAAGACGGAACTCTAGCTGGTGCGGCCGTTCCATCAGCCTTAGCAGGCATGTCTCTGACTGGCGAAATCGAGCTAATCGATAGTGCAGCGTTTGCTATTAGCAAAGAAAAAGCGGCACAAACCTGGCAAACTTTGGCTTCACAAGCTGATGTAGAAGGTATTTGGCTGGATGCTGTAGTGCATGCACACAAAGTAACTCAATCAGCAGCCCTAACACCTACTGTGCCATTAACAGGTGCTTATGGTGAATCTGCAATTAACTTCAATGGTGCAGGCATTAAAGTAGCCGTACTTGATACAGGTTATGATACTGAACACCCAGACTTACAAGGTCGTGTTATTGCATCTCGTGACTTTACCTATTCAAGCAATGGTGTAGATGACTTAAACGGACACGGTACGCACACAGCTTCAACTGTTGCAGGTAATGGTCATGAGTCAGATGGGAAATGGGTAGGTGTTGCCCCAGCAGCTGATCTCATCATTGGTAAAGTACTGAGTAATACTGGCTCTGGTTCAACCTTCGGTATATTAAATGGTATGCAATGGGCTGTGCTTTCCGAGCAAGCTGATATCGTAAATATGTCATTAGGTGGCTCGGGCACTAGCTGTGGTGGCCCACTTGTAGAGATGGTGGAAGCGCTGAGCGACAAAGCCCTGTTTGTTATTTCTGCAGGTAATAGCTTTACCCGCGAGACAATTGGTCTACCAGGCTGCGCGCCAAGCGCACTGACTGTTGGTGCAATTGATAGAGAAGGTAATACAGCTTCATTTTCATCACGAGGCCCATCGCCAGATGGTCATTCAGCAAAGCCTGATATTGCCTCACAAGGTGTGTCTGTTGTAGCTGCTGCTTCAGGTGGTCTAGGCGATACTGCATACCGCGTCTATTCGGGTACCTCAATGGCTGCGCCTCATGTTGCTGGTGGTGCTGCGCTTGTTATGCAGGCTCGTGCAGAGCTTAGTCCACAAGAAATTAAAGACGTTCTAACTTCGTCAGTATTTAGCGGTGATTCTCACGTTCTTGAGCAAGGAGCTGGTGCGATGAATATCGACCGTGCCATTAACCAAGCTATAGTTGCCCCTGCCAACCGTGAACTAGGCTTTTTTGAAAACAGTAATAGCGATGAATTTACACAAACTCACATCACACTGACTAATACGTCTGATTCAGATATTACCCTTAAACTGAAGCTAGATTTAATTGGTGAGGATGGCAAAACGCAATTACCTGCTACGCTGGCAGGTTTAGATACCAAAACAATCACCATACCGGCTCAAGGTGAAGCAAATGTACCTATGTGGATTGACCCACGCGTTGCACTTAATAACGGTGCATATGGTGCTATCACAGGTCGAGTTACAGGCACGACTGTTGGAACAAGCGATCATCAAGTTACAGTTCCTGTCTCTTTTTGGGTTGCTCAACCTACCGTGCAATTATCTGTTAACTTAACCGACCGCTGGGGCAATCCAGCCACTTCACCATCAAAGCTTTATCTAATCAACGAAGAAGATGATTGGGGTAGCTTGGTCAGATTATCTGGCGGCAAAGCGAGTATTGATGTTCCTGCAGGTTACTACACACTGATTGCAAACATCATGACATTCGACAACCCGCAAACAAGCTCAGGTTTAGTTGAATCAGCAGCACAGATGGCTGTTTTAAACCGTAAAATTGATGGCCAAACGCATATCGATTTTGATGCCCGCAGCGCTCAAAAAGTTACCTTTAAAGCCGATCAGCCACTCGATCCACAAGGCTATTCTTTTGGTTTTACCTATGCAATTGACGATGAAAAAGTAGCTAAACTCGCAGCGATTGAGATGGCACCAGATTACGTCAATGAGATGTATGCTTGGTCACAGGGCCATGATGATCGTTTTCGCTCATTCATTACCACTCGTGCCGTTGCGCCTGAGACAACGGTCATGATGCAAAATGGCGAAAAGCTTGATTACATCAAGCAAGGTTTAGCATTATCATTCCATGGTGAAGGGTCTGCTGAAGTTCTCCCTGTCGGTGATGCTGGTTATAGCACGGATTGGAGCCAGTTTGATCTGGATGGTAAAATTGCACTTATTGCAAATCCAAATTATCTCACCTCTTACATGGTTGGTAATGCTATGAAACATGGCGCCATAGGCGTGATTTTCTATCGTCCAGACCGTGGTGGTCGCTATAAAGGTGCAATTACAGGCACACCAAAGGTACCAGTTATCGGTATCAGCACTGAACAAGGTGAAAGATTAATGGCCGAGATTGAAGCCGGCAACAATCTTGTTAGTTGGTCAGGTATAGCCGCTGAACGCTCGCCATACGCTTACTCAATTAATCACATTACTGATGGCAGGATTGAGTCAGGGCAAATCAATATCGCTGACCATAGAATGCATAAGATCACTGCCTCGTACCATTCACAAAATGATGAACGTCCAGCTTGGACTGATGTAATGGCAATGACCAATAGTACCGGTGAATTTTATTCGACGGGTAGCTCACAACTTATCATGTTGCCTCAGGTACGAGACGAGTATTACACCGCGACAGCTAAAAATGCCTGGACTAACGTTGTTATGCCTAATTACCAAATTCAAAGTGCGGGCGCTTATTTTGACGGTCCTCGTGCTATGACCGAAGGGGCCGAAGAAACAACAACATGGTTTAAAGGCCCTCGAGCAGGTAGCTTGGGCAGCGGTGGTTCACCGATTATTCGTCGAGATACTAATGTACTTTACTTTAATCTTGCCTCGTTTGGCGATGCGTCAAACCATGACGGTATTTTTGGTTATATGGGCAGCTCTGCATTTGGCTTACGTTTAGATGGCGAGCCAGTATTTCCATATCAAGG
Source organism: Pseudoalteromonas sp. APAL1 (assembly GCF_021532475.1). NCBI lineage: Bacteria > Pseudomonadati > Pseudomonadota > Gammaproteobacteria > Alteromonadales > Pseudoalteromonadaceae > Pseudoalteromonas > Pseudoalteromonas sp. APAL1. Next base: position 21,263 of record NZ_JAKGAW010000033.1, read on the forward strand.
AACCTTAACACTCGAGCCAGGCGACCACCAAGTAACCCTTGAAATGCGCTCTTATGCTCGTGGTGTTGGTGAGCGTTCACCTGTTAAAGATCATTTAGGGTCACTCTATCAAGGCTTCTACACCTTTACTGCTAACGAACAACAGCAGGGTGCACAACCTATCTTGGTGCCTATGATCGACTTACCTGTTGATATTAATAACAGCATGCAAGTGGGTGAAGCGGCGCATATTAAACTAACAGGTTTACTCGATGGAGTTGGTGAAGTACCGCTTGCAAACGTAGAGTTCCAATACGCTTACGGTCAAGAATGCGGTATCGAAACAGTCCCTGCTTATATTTATTGTCCAGTATCGACTCAGTTTTCAACCGAAAATTGGCTTGATGCTAAAGTAGAACAAATAGACGGTGAATGGGTTGCTACTATTCCAAATACCGGCGTTAAAGGAGACTTTGTACATATTCGTACTATCGTTTCTGACTATGGTTCAAGTTCTGCCGAACAAATTACTATGCGAGCATACATGCTTGACTAATAAGTTAATGCTATAAACTAAAAGCCGCCTTTGGGTGGCTTTTTTTTAGTTCAAAAAAAACAACAAAACAGTTAATTTGTTTAGGTAATTCAGCTATAAGCTAATCTAAATGCTCATAGTGTCCACGATAGACTTCAAAGGTTTTAACCACGGTATGTTGTTCTTTACTCAGATTATCAAACCAATGATCAAAACGCTCATCATCATCCTGCTCACTAAGTGCTAGATACTGAGCCAAAAGCTCTATTATGTCGTTATGTGAACACAGCAAAGTATCAACTTGGTTTGCTAATGTAGAGTGATCTTTATCGCGAAGCGTGTTCATTACATTTTGATCTAGTTCTTCGCGGCCAGCTATATCATTCACTTCCATATCCCTCTCTTAAATAAGCACGCATACCTAGTTATAACAGCCTTATTAACAATAGCCAGTTTTTTAAATTCAACTGCTCACTGATTGTTCATAATGACTAATTTTAAGCCAGCCAACCTACAAATAAGAATTATTTTTATCTTGAAGCCTGTCTCTTTTTGCTTTATATTTGATATATTATCACATAACACAAAAGGTAAATAATGAAGCCTAATATACACCCTGAATACCATCAAGTAGCGTTTCACGATACTGCTGCCGACAGCTACTTTATTATCGGTTCGACGATTAAAACATCGCGTACTATAGAGCTTGATAGTAAAACATACCCTTACGTACCAATTGATATATCGAGTGATTCACACCCATTTTATACCGGCAAGCAAAAAGCAGTAGCAAGCGATGGTCGTGTAGCTGCATTTAATCGTCGTTTTAAAAACTTAGCGAGCAAGTAAACCGCGTTTAGGAGTTAAAATGAAAGTATTAAGCTCTCTTAAAAGTGCAAAATCCCGTCCGGGTTGCCAAATTGTCAAGCGCAAAGGCCGCGTTTATGTAATTAATAAAGACAATCCGCGCTTTAAAGCAGTTCAAGGTAAAAAGAAAAAGCGTTAAAAAAGGTGCTTCAGCACCTTTTTTAAGTCTAATTTCGAAAATTAAATAATATTATTTTCCAAATAACAGCTGCCAAAAACCTGGCGGCTCATGGAGTTCATGGTATTTTTTTCGTAAATCATCTATTGATTTAAGAGGTACTTTCGCTGCATCAAGTCCCTGCTTGCTGGCTAGTTCTTTAGCCAGATTTGCCTGTTTTATTACTTTATCAAGTCCTTCAAGAGATGCTGTTTTATGCTGTTTAAAGTCGGCTGTCCGTGCTTTTTCTAACAAGTGAATAAACTCATCAATTGATGTATTAAACACTTCAAGACTCGTTGCACGAACCGAGTTTTTATAAGCCAGCCCCATGTTCTTCATATTTGCTTCAAGATCGAGCTCTTCTGCTACACAGACTGCAGAGAAAAATACCAATAAGGTAACTAGAATAAATTTCATAAAGTACTCATGTGGAAAAACTTGGCCGCATTATATGTCGAAACACATCATCAGCCTAATTCAAAAAGTTAGCATCAGTTTATAAAGCATTATTACGATACCAAAAATCACATCTATTGATAATCATTTTCATTGCATAAAAGCCAACTATCAATAGCCACATTATCAATCTAAAAAACCAACTCAACAATAAACCATTGTTATAAAAAGTTTTAAGTGGCTACATTTTGCTACGAACTTTTGATTTGGGAACAATAGGGACAATGCTAGAGTGTTCTCGTTAACATTTGGAAAACATAGTTAACACCCCACCCAGGGATAGAACAATAAAGTAACAGGTGAAATAATGATAAAAAATAATCTTTTAGGTGCTAGCATCAAGCTTGCTCTATGCTCATCGGCGCTTGCCATTTCTAGCCAATCTATAGCTGCTGAAGAAGAAGTAAAATCAATCGACCGTATAGAAGTAACTGGTTCACGTATTTTACGTGAAGGTGCTATTGCCCCTGCTCCAGTAACTGTTATCAGTGGTGAAGACTTAGTTAACACAGGTGCTGTAAATATTGGTGAAGCACTAAATAAATTACCAGCCCTTGGTAACACTTATTCACTAGCAAACTCAGGTCGTTTTATCGGTACTGCTGGTCTAAACATTCTTGATTTACGCAATATGGGTACAGACCGCACACTTGTACTTGTTAATGGTAAACGCCATGTTTCTAGCTCTGCAGGTTCTCAATCTGTTGATACCAATACAATTCCAAGCACATGGGTAGAGCGTGTTGAGATCATCACAGGTGGTGCATCAGCTGTATACGGTGCCGACGCTGTAACAGGTGTAGTTAACTTCATTCTTAAAAAGAACATCGAAGGCTTAAGTGTTAGTGTTACTAAAGGCGCCTCTGAACTAAGTGACTACAAAAACGAAAAAGCAACGTTTTCATACGGCACGAATTTCGATAATGACCGTGGTAACGTAGCCTTTGCTGTTGAATATTCTGGCCAAAATACATTAAATGCGCTTGATCACCAATGGACTGATGGCTCTTTCTTTAGCTTGCGTAACCCAGCTCAAAACGAAGAAAACAAAGACGATCCAAATTTCCCTGATAGAATTTACACACCAAACGCTGGCTATTATGCGATTAATAATGCAGGTGTTTTTGCATCAAGCAATGGCTATGTTAACTCATTCAACCCAGATGGCAGCCTTCGTGACATTTATATAGGTGACCGAGTAGATGGTCTTGCATGTGCTGACTGTGATTCATTCAACCTTGCACAATTCAATGAAATTCAGCCTGAATTTGAACGCTACAACGTAAACTTTAAAGTTAACTATGACGTTGCTGAAGACATGAATGCTTATTTCGAAGCAAAATATGTAAACAGCGAAGGCGAAAGCATTGGCCAGCCAGCATTTTTCTTCTTTAACCCAAATAACAGCATCAAGATTGACAACCCATATCTTGACTCGAGTGTTAAAGATCTAATGGAACAAGAAGGTGTTAGCTCAATCATGGTTAACCGTATGATGACAGATTTAGGTCGTCGTATCGAAAACAACACTCGTGAAACAACCCGTTTTGTTGCTGGTTTGAGAGGCACAGTATTCACTGATTGGGAATTAGATGCATCAGTTGTTCATGGCCAAACAGACTTAGAGCGTATTAATGGCGCTAACATGATTATGGCAAACTACTACAATGCTCTTGACGCTATTGATGATGGCGAAGGTAATATTGTTTGTCGTAGTGAAGAAGCACGCGCTGAAGGCTGTGTACCGGTAAACATCATGGGCTTTGGCGCACCAAGCCAAGAAGCAATTAATTACATTAATACGGTATCAACAGGTACTTCTGAGATTACTCAGACAGTAGTAACTGCATCACTTGCAAACTCAGCAATCTATGAATTACCAGCGGGTTATGTTGGCTTTGCTGCTGGTGTAGAATACCGTAAAGAAGAAAGTGAAACTAAAGAGCCTGATAATGCAGTAGGTACATTCTTCAACGCACTGGGTGAAGATAAAGGTGATTTTGATGTAAACGAGATTTACTTCGAAGCATCTATCCCATTACTAGCTGACTTACCACTTGTTCAAGACCTAGTACTTGATACAGCAGTACGTTACGCTGACTACAGCACAATTGGCGATGCAACAAGCTGGAAAGTTGGTTTAGATTGGACAGTAAACGATCAACTACGTGTTCGTGCAACACAATCTGAAGCACTTCGCGCACCTAACATTGGTGAGATCTTCGGTGCACCGAGCCAAACATTCTACAACGTTGATGACCCTTGTTTAGCTGATAACCTAGATGATTTACAAAATTCAGAGGTTCGTCGTGCAAACTGTGCTGCTTTAGGTGTTCCTGCAGGCTTTGAATCAGATTACGACTCACAAACCCTTGAAGGTTTAGTAAGTGGTAACAGAGACGTTAAAGGTGAAGAGTCAACTAGTACAACTATTGGTTTAGTTTACCAACCGTCATTCCTAGAAAACTCTGTTATTACAATCGACTATTGGAAAATTGAATTAGAAGACGCAATCTCAACAATTGCCTCTCAAGAAATTCTTGACCGCTGTGTTGACGCTGAAGGCGGTATCAATAACCAATATTGTAATCTAATTACACGTGATAGCACATCACATGAAATTACACTGATTCAAAACTCAGTATTAAACGTTTCTGGTCAAGAAGCATCGGGTGTTGACTTTGAGTTAGGTTATGATTTTGACGCACTAGAAGGCAACTTCTCTACACGTTTAATTGGTACATACCTAATTGAACGTAAAGACTTCCCGTTCCAAGATCAACCTGAAGATTACATCGAGTATGCTGGTACAACTGGTGAAGCGAAATGGCAAGCTAACTTAACTATCTCTTATAAGCGTGATGGTTTCTTTGCAACGTTTGATACACGTTACCTAGATGAAGTAAGCCTTTACACAGACCAAGAGTTAGAAGATAACCCGAATCCAAATAGCTTAATGAAGTTTGGTAGCTATGTTATTTCTGACGCAACAGTTGGTTATAACTTCGAAAGCGGCTTTGGCGTTAAAGTAGGTGTTGATAACATCTTTAACCGAGAGCTTCCATTCGGTACTCGAGGTACAGGTTCTGGTAGTGCAAGTTACGATAACATCGGTCGTTTCGGCTACTTAAGACTATCTTACGATTTCTAATCGTTAAAAACTTTGATTCTCTTAGGGCTGCACATTTGTGCAGCCCTTTTTCTATCAGAGATTAAAAAAATACCCTATTCCAATCATTTACTTAAAATCTACCAATTCGCGCTATACTCTACCCTACCGGTCTTTTAACCTAATAAAGCCATGCTTAAAACAGTATTTATCACTATCTGTCTATTTTACCTGCCTGGTGTTTTTGCCAAGCAAAGTATTATTTTTATTAATCCAGGTCATGCAGATACCAATGTAACAGGCCCGTTTTGGTTTGAAGTGTCACAGTTGATGCAAAACGCTGCAAAAGACTTTGATCTCGATTTAACTATTCATTATGCCAATCGAAATCATATTGAAATGAAATCTTTAGTGACTAAAGCAATCAAAGCTAAGCCAGATATGCTCATTTTAGTTGATGAGAAAAGTGTGCTTACGCAACAGCTTTTAAGCTTGTCTCCTGTACCTACACCCATCTATTTTTTACTCAACAGCCCATCTAAGCAAGAGCTAAAACTTATGAGTGATCATGGTATTAATGTCGCTGGTAGCGTAGTACCCGATAACAAGCAAGCAGGCCAATTATTAGCCAACAAACTAATTGAAAAGAGCCAGCAAGCTGCCAACATTTTCGCAATTAATGGAGACTACACAACCCATGCAGCCCTTGATCGGGAGCAAGGTTTAAAGCAAAGTGTGGCATCTAATACTAGTGCAAACATTACTGCTAATACAGTTGCCAATTGGTCAACCAAACAAGCCTACCGTCAAAGCCTTGGTTTTTTTAGGCATCAACCAACTATTAATATTGTTTGGGCGGCAAATGATGCGATAGCGTTAGGGGCAATTGCTGCGCTTGATGAGTTAAACAAACGCAAAAACGTAGTGGTTGGAGCAATTAATTGGCCGCTTAGGGCGGTGGCCGAAAAAATAGATGTCACAATCGGTGGTCATGTTACGCTCGGAGCTTTAGCTATAGTAAATGTTCATGATCTACTCAATAATTACTCAACTGGAGCAATGCATCAAGAAGTGGCTATTTTCAGTCAACATAACGAACAAACGCTAAAGCTCGTTGAACAAATTCACAGTAATAACGTGGCAATTAACTTTCGCGTTTTCAGTAAAGCACATATAAACCCTCTTCCCTTTAGTGTTGAATCTCTTATCTTAGAGGCAACAAAAAGCGCACTGTAAAGGGCGTTGACAGTGCGCTTTTAAAGGGGATTACAGCTATAGTGATTGTAAAAAGCTAATTAACTGAGCTCTTTTTTCACTGCTAAGCTCTGTAAATTCACGCTTACTTTTTTCAGCTTCACCACCATGCCATAAAATCGCTTCTTCAAGTGTGGCTGCGCGCCCATCATGTAAGAAACCTGCGGCTGGGTTAACTGTTTTCGTTAAACCAATCCCCCAAAGCGGACGCGTTTTCCACTCACGGCCTGTTGCCATAAAATCACGGCGGTTATCTGCGAGCTCTTCACCCATGTCATGCAACAACATGTCGGTAAATGGCCAAATTTCTTGCCCTTTTACTGCCGCAGGCGCTGCAACACCGCCCAGTAATAAAGCGGCACCATTTGCGGTTACAAAACGAGGCGTATGGCAACCAGTACAGTTTAAATCATCGAATAAACGTGCACCGGCTTTAACACCTTCGTCTGCTACATTACGACGTGCTGGCACAGCAAGCGTTTCTGCGTAAAACACGACCGTATCAGCAAACTCATCACTGGCTTCTGGCAATCCTTGCTCATCAGAACCGGTATCTTGATAGTTAGTACGAGATAAATAACTTTCGTGCATTATTGTATTGGCAATGCTTTCTTCAGGGAACAATGAGTTGGTTACCCCCATGTCACCACGTAGTGCACCTAGTGATTGCTGTCTGACTGATGGTGTACTGGCTTTCCAACCAAATCGTCCAAGTGACACAGGGTTTTCATCACCCGCTTGAGCCTTAACAGCATCAAATACCCAGTTTGCTTTACCAGAAATTCCATCGTTGTCGGCATCATCAACATCTTCAAGCGCTAGAATATCTTGCTCTTCAATCGCTTCAAGCAATCCAAGACCAAAGACAGGCATGCCATTACGGGCACTAAAACGTACATCTTCATTGGCAAGGGCGCTTAAACTGAAGTTTTCAGGTGAGTCCCATGCATTGTCGATAGTAAATACCGGCTTTTTCAACGTGACAGTACTTCCATCCGGGTAGCTAAACTCTGTGTAATCATAGCTTAGATATACATCAGCTTGGCCACCAAAATTATGCGTTTGCCAGTCTTCACGGGCTTGTAAAATCCCCCGATGAAAGAGTTGATCCCCAAACCCTTCAACGCCTTTAACCTGACAAAAATCATTGACACTACTTGGCATTTCACACACGCCATCAGCTAAGCTAACGCGTAAAAAGATCCCTGCATCATTCGCTAACTTCACAGTTTGCTGTTCAGCGGTTGGAACAATGGTACTTGGGCGACCATCTCGTTGGTGACAAGCATTACAGTTATTGTTATTAAAAACAGGCCCTAAACCATCGAGTTCCGGGTGTGCATCATTCGGGGCTGTCGTAAAGGATGTTTCAAAATTAGCATCGCCAGTTAAGTGAATATCGAGTTCTGAATCACTTAAATTAGGCATAGGTGTAGAGAAACCATGGCCTGAATTATTGGTATCGAGGGCTGTCGCATCACCTGCCAAGGCAACGACATCAATATAATTTGGATCAGTTTCGCTGCTTGTTGGTGGTGGTGTTGTCGTTTCAGTCGCGCTTTTATCGCTGGTTTTACTTCCACATGCCACTAAAGATATGGCTGTGAAAGCAAATAGAATTGGTTTAATTGCTTTTACATTCATGACGGTATCTTGTAAAGAGGGGAAGCAGATGCTTCCCCAGCGATTATAAATTCCACTCTTTGATAAGTGGCACAACTTCTTCTTCAAGGGTCGCTTGTAATTCACCTAGCGCATCAATCGCTGTTTGAATTCGAACGCGACCAGCATCATCCTTAATCGCTTGTCTAAATGGCATATCATCTGCACCTGCAATGGCATCAATCGCTGCAATCGCTGCTGAAATTTGAGTTTCAACTTTCGCTGCTAGTTCAGCGTCACCGGCATTGATAAATGCTTTAAGACCTGGGCTGTCGTTTTCATCGCTGAATGTGCCTAAAAACACATTTTGTACACCAACAATGTTGTTGCTAAAGTCAGTTAATGAGTTCCAGCTATATTGTGATTCAACCAATGATGTATCAGCTGTGTCTTTGCTAGTACCGAATGGTTCTGCAATTTTACCGTTACCTACCTCATCAACAATACCGATCACACCATTGACTAACTCTTCAATAACACCTAACTCAGATGAGTATTTATCATTGCCCGGTGTTAATAAATAATCTTTATAAGCAGGTTCATCATCCGCATTTGCAGAGATAACCCATGCATCAACAAGGCTTTGTGTATGAATATTAAATACTTCAGCACATGCAATTAAGTATTCCATTTCACGCACAGTCATTTCGTCAATTGACTTATCGTTATCTTCAACGCCATTACCGAATAATAAGAACTCCATGGTGTGGAAACCTTGTACACCATCGTCAAAGTTCTTCACATTATCAGCTGAGAACGTTGTGTTACTTGCAAGTAGTGCTTCTAAATCAGCGGTATTCAGTGGCCAAGTATCAAGATGTGGATCAATTGATAAACTATCAACAGGACCAAAGATATGTGACTCTCCTTGCTCCCAGAATACACGTGCATCTTTCCAAGCTTGTTGAGCAGCAGCCAGCGCAGCTGCGTTTTTGTTTTCTAATAATGTGAGTGTCGCGTTATGTAGAACCGTTGCCTTGCTGTTTAGCATTTCGTAACCATCAACAATTACTTGCTCAGTTACGTTTTCAATTAAATCAGTTGCATCGTAGCTAAAGCCTGTTACTTCAGTAACGGGTGTGCTTGTATCTGAAGAATCATCCGAAGAAGACGAACCACATGCAACAAGTGTTGACGCTAAAATGACAGCTGTGATGCTGTTTAATACAGTTTTCATCCCAAGGTTCCTTTATAGTTCTGTTGAAAATTTATAGCCAAGAGAGGCGCTAAAGTGAGTCGTGTCATCGATATCGTCTTGTGCGTAATAACGTTGACCGCCCTGAAGTTTTAGAATTAAGTTTTTGTTTGGAAGGTAATTTAAACCAAAGTTAAGCTCACGAATGTCGTAACGATGGATAGCCGCACCACTGGCCACTTCAAGCATTGGGTTGGCATAATCAAACGAGGTAAATACATACAGCGGCGAAGATAAATCAAACAGCCCCTGCATATTATAAGCGGCTTCTACAAATGCAGATTCAGCTTTACTACCAAGCTGTGCAAAGCTTCCCGGACGAAGACCCGGCGTAGTTTTATTAGCAGCAGTGATAGCAACTGAGTCTTCTAACTCGCCAAATAAGTACTGACCACGGAACACAAGATCATCTAACGTCCATGCACCATGTAACCCGAGAATAGACACGTTTCCATCCACATCAAGTTTGCCCTGATTGCGACGGTTATCAGATGTATTTGCCGTATAGTAACTAACACCAAACCCTTTACCGGCTTTAACATTGCCATAATCAAGGCGTAATGTGAGCGCTAAATCATCTGCGGTATTTTCTTCAAAGCGTTGCTGTGCACCACCCGCGACCCAATTAGTCGAACGGAAGTATTCAGAGTTAAGACCCGTCGTCACCAATGTTTGCAGTGTAAAGTCAGACCAACGAGAAATTAAGTTAACCCCAGTTTCATGCCAAACTTGCGGGATCATAGTTGCCTCACCCCAATGGCGAGTCGTGGTAAAGTATTGATCTGGCTTGTTTAAGTCTGTGCCTAAGCCTACCGGAACATATATATGACCAAACTTGACTGTAAAGTTAGGGTTATATTCATATTCTAGCTGTAGCTTTTCGACAATAACTTCACCACCCGCTTCAACTTCTGATTCAAATTCGCCAAATTCTTCAAAGCCGTCATATTCAAGCGTGGTACCTGTACCGCCGTGTTCATACTCAAGTTCAAATTCGACTTTCCACTTATCATCAATTTCATATTCAAACTCAGTGACAACTCGCTCTAAGTCTGTAGTGGCGCGGCGCTCTGGAGAAGTATCTTGAACGTTGGCAAACACTTCGTCACTTTTATAAAGCAAAGTACCGTAGCTCTTAAAAGTAAGTTTTGATTCTTTTTTGCTTGCGACTGTAGCAACGGGTGCTGCCTGCTCAGTAACAACTGGGGCTTTTTGTTGCACTGCAACTTGCTGGGTGTTTTTTGCTTCTAATTGACTTTTTAAGTAATCAATCGCTTTTTGTTGTTCAAGGAGTTGTTGTTGAAGTTTTTCGAGTTGAGCTTGCATGTCATCATTTGCAACACTGTATAGTGGAGTCAAAGCCAATGACACCGCGAGAGAGAGTACTGCTTTGTTCATCGTAAAGTGCACCTAAAAATAAAACCAAATGATAATAGTTATCTTTTATATTGTAAATGTTGTTAACTTTACTTTTTACTAAAAACGGTAAATTAGATTAAATAAGATTTAATTTCTAAGACTATTTCATTGAAAATTAAGCTGGAATGATAATTTGGTGTGCAATAAGGAAGCAATTTACGATAACTGTAAGTTACTTGTTAACAAGCAAACCCACCTGATGGGCATACTTGTTAACGATAAGACTTGTATTATCTTGATGATAGGATTATTTATTGCTGAGCCAAACTGCTTGATATGGAGTCAGCGACAATGTTTGTGTTTGCTCAGTAATTTGCTCCCCGCTTATTAAATCTCGCCACTGCTCGGTACCAATCAAATTTAAGTCTGCAAGAGTGAGAGTTTGCGTCTCATCACTAATGTTATAAACACAAAACATGCTTTGTGAACGGTTAATACTTTGTCGCCAAAAACCAAATAACCCCTCACTTAAATGTAACGTATATTGCGTCGCATTAGGGTGAAATGCGCTTTGCGCCTTACGAATAGACATCAAGTTTTTCATCGCTTTAAACACAGTACGGTGATGGGCATTTTCATTACTCAGTTTTGCTAGTAAATCTGATTCTTGCCAACGGTGACGGTTAATAGCCCGATTATGTTGACTATTTTCAAAGCGCTCATAATCGTTGGTAGTACCGAGTAAGCTATGAATATACAAACCAGGAATGCCTTCAAGCGCAAACATAATGGCATGTGCACATAAAAAGCGAGCAAGTCCCCACTTATCAGGGCCTTTATAAGTACCTTGCAATGCATCAAATAAAGCAATGTTTAACTCATAAGGGGTGTTAGTTCCATCAGGTGCGGTACGCAGTGAGACTTTACCGCCATACTTTGCAGTCGTACTGACCATTTCAGCAATTTCACTTTGCTCCAATAACCCTTCGACAGGCCTTAAACCAATACCATCATGTGAAGCTATAAAGTTAAAGTATGCGGTCCCTTCTTGAGGAGGTGGCATACTCATCATCCAATGCTTTAATGCAGTGCTGTCACCACTGAGTAAAGTGTGTAACAGCAACGGTGGCAATGAGAAGTTGTAAATACAGTGCGCTTCGTTGGCATTACCAAAGTACGATAGGTTTTCGCGATTTGGAATATTGGTTTCAGTGATAATAATCACATTAGGCTCAAAGTGCTCAATAAGGGTGCGAAGTAGCCTGATCACTTCGTGAGTTTCAGGTAAATTAATGCAACGGGTATTGAGCTTTTTCCATAAAAAAGCCACCGCATCAAGGCGGAATATACGCACACCATTATCTAAATAATGACGAATAATACCCACAAACTCGTTAAGTACATCTGGGTTGGCAAAATCAAAATCGACTTGGTCATGACTAAACGTACACCACACATGTTGCAAACCATCTTTTGTTTCGACCGCTTGTAAAAGAGGCGATGTACGCGGACGAACAACCTGCACCAGGTCGTCACTCGGGCTTGCCGTTTTAAAATACCCTTTACCCGGCTCTTTGCCTTGAATAAAGTTTTCAAACCAGACACTTCGGCTTGAACAATGGTTGATCACCAAATCAGCCATCAACCTAACATCTGCTGAAATATCACGAATATGCTGCCAACTGCCTAACGCTTCATTCACTTGCACATAATTCATTACCGCAAAGCCTTCATCTGAGCTATATGGGTAAAATGGCAAAATGTGCAGTGCATTAAGCTCAGGCAAGCATTGGCTTTTTACAAACCGATGTAAAGTATGCAAAGGTGGCTCTTCAGGCTTTGCCACGGCTTCATCCGTATTCGCATGGCGAATGATTGAATCACCATAAGCAATTAAAATCATGTCTTGCTCATCCCAACGGTTTTTATGCGGCGTTGGGTCACGTACAGGATCATCACCTAACATGGTATTGATAAGCCTGTCTGCAAGTTGTTCAAGCGAGGTTGATAGCTCAACCTCGGCGTAGATACAGGTTAAATGCTGTATAACCCGTTGTTGGAGTAGCTCTAAAGTCACGTGTCTTCTCCGTTAAATAAATTCTTTGTTATCAAGCTCTACGGCTTCTTCTAAGCGAGCAAATACATCTGGCATTGCCGAAGCGACTCGGTTCCAACTCGGCACAAATGGTGCCTCCATTGGGTTTTCTAAGAAGTGCTGACCCGCATTCATAATGTTTTGCGCAAACATTTCAACGGCTTTTTCTTCATGGTGAATATCAAGTGTTAAACCATTCATCAGCGCATCGTTGTGATAAGTTTCGATAAAATCGAGTGCAATACGGTAGTAAGTTGCTTTTAATGAACGAATTGTTTCGCTGGTAAAGGTCACCCCTTGGGTAGCCAGCTTTCTAAATAAAGCTTTGGTAATATCAATCGACATTTTCGACAAGCCCGCTGCTTGGTTTTCAAGCGATAGGTCTTGGTGTTTATGATCATAGTTATCAGCAATATCAACCTGACATAACCGGTTATGCGAGTAGTTACGATACATCTCTGATAACACGCCAATTTCGAGACCCCAGTCACTTGGAATACGAATATCATTAAGTACATCGCGACGGAATGAGAACTCACCCGCTAGCGGATAACGAAACGAGTCCATGTATTCTAAATAATCGTTGCTACCTAAAATTGTTTTAAATGAACGCAATAACGGCGTTACCAGCAAACGTGACACACGGCCATTAATTTTGCCCTCAGCGGTGCGCGGGTAAAAGCCTTTACAAAATTCATAGTTAAAACGAGGGTGAGCAACAGGATAAATTAAGCGTGCTAAAAGTGCTCTATCGTAAGTCAAAATATCGCAATCATGTAGTGCAATTGACTCTACTTTTGAGGTTGCCAACTTATAACCCATGCAATACCAAACATTGCGACCTTTACCTAGCTCTCGTGGCGCAACGCCAAGTTTTTGTAGTTCTTTATCAAGCGCTTGTAAACGCGGGCCATCATTCCAAAGTACCTTATGATGCTGGTCAAGCTCAGCAAAAAACTGTAACGCATGGCGATATTGGCTTTCGTCGGCGCGATCTAGGCCAATGGTAATTTGTGATAAGTAAGGCACATGTTTGAGCTCAGCTATAATATTTTGCAAAGCGGGTCCTTCTAACTCACTGTAAAGTGAGGGTAAAATCAAACCCATAGGACGCTGTTTTGAAAAATCCAATAACTCTTTTTCTAGTTCTTCGACTGGACGGTCAGCAATATTGTGTAAGGTCGTGATAATGCCATTTTGATAGAAATCAGCCATGAGATTGCTCCTGTTTTGCTGCAAAATGCGCTTTGATGATAGTTAACGCAGAAACTTCTTGAACCCAACCTGCTGGGGCTGGTTTTTCGCTTAGCTGCCAAGCTTTTTGTAATATTTGCGATTGTACTTGGCTGCCAGGGTTATTGATTAAAATGGCGGTGTCGGCCGCTTTTAGCATGGCGACATCGTTTTGACTGTCGCCAAGCGCTATTACAGTGAATGGATTGCGATAAGCTTTTTTGAACTGATTCAACAACCATTTTTGTGCAAGACCTTTGTTGTTACCTTTAGTAAGGTGAATAAAGCGACCACCAACAAGCACTTCGTATCCTGCTTGACTCATTGCCTCTATCAGACCTTGTTTCTCTTCATCACTGCCAGAAAAGCAAATTGGGTCTGAATATTGACGCTTTAAAGCCAGTTCGCTTTTATCAACGGGTAGCCCTGTTAGTTCGGCTATTTCTTGTGCACTAAATTGACTAAATAAGCGCACACAATGGCTAAATTGACTGGCATATTGTTTAAGATCTTCATGCAATTTATCGGTGCTTTGTGTCATCGCAAAACGCCAATAACCTTGATACTCATCACAGCCAATCGGCTTTACTTTAAAATAATCTTTCGGGATATAAACGGCCGCACCATTTTCCACAATAAAGGGTTGGTGATGATTTAAAGCTTTTTGAATATCAGTGACTTCTGCAAATGTTTTGCTGGTATTAAAAATGACATTGACACCGGTATCATTCAACTTAGCCAAAAATGGTTTGATCACCTCACATTCGTAACTATCGTGATCAAGCAATGTGCCGTCTAAATCAGTAAAAATAAGTGGTTGAGCAATTTGGTCAGCGAGTAGTTCCATTTTGGTAATATCACGCTCAGTATCAAGCAACAATAACGCATCAACACTGTGCGCAAGAGTGGCTAAGTTTTCACGCGTAATACGTTCAAAATGAGAGATGAAACGCTTTAAACTCACTTCATCAAACGTGCCCTGCCCTTGGCCTTTTTTGGCAATTAACTTGTGCTCTTGCTCTAAGCGCCAAGCATACACATCCTCAAATGATGGCGCTTTTAACATAATGGTGTAATCGGCCATTGCGAATACATTTTGATATTCATTTGCTAAGCAGCTATTTACGCAGCGACGCCAAATGCCGTCGGCATCTTCTAGTCGTTCTAATTCATTAACTGGAGTTTGCAGTTGATAAGGTTGCTGAGGTGTACTGGCTACACACCAACCTTCAAAAAACACGATATCTACGGGCTTTTGGTTGCTCGGCCACTGGGCTTGTGGCACTGGATCATCGGTTAGCTTATCAAATTGAGGTAATGGCACATTCACTTTACCTGCCAACAAGGCCGATAAGGTTTGCTCCATTAATTGCGTATCATGCGTACCTGGTACACCACGACTGGCAAACAAGGGATGAACATCTTTAGCAAGCTCAGTGCGTGCATCACGACTTAAATAAAAGTCATCGATTGATAATGACACACTGTTAAATTCAGTATTGCTATTAACCCAAGTCACTAAAAAATCAGCGAGGGTTGTTTTTCCTGAGCCTTGGCAGCCGTTGATAGCCACCAGCATAGATTGGCCGGTCATTTTTGCGCTCAAGATATCTTGCGCGAGGGGTATAAAAAACTGCTCACTTAAGTATTGATACTTGAGTGGTAACTGATGCTTCGCTAAAAACGGGGTAATATCCACAACATTTGCCTCTTGCATAATCGCTCCTACCAGTATGACATAGAGATAAATGCAGTTAGTAGACCAGTTTTATAACTCGTTATTTTTTATATAGTTACAAAAAAAGCGCGTATTTAACGCGCTTTTTTGGTGCAATATTTAAGCAGTTTTTAAGTTCTAATCAACTTGTTGCACTGCTTTGGGGAGGACAGCATTTAAGATAATTCCTAAAATTGCGCATAAGCTCACACCTTGCAAACTAAACTCGTCACCGCCGAGGTGCATGCCACCAATACCAAACACTAAAATCAGTGCGATGATAGTCAAGTTTCGAGGCGCGGTAAGGTCTTCACCTGATTTTACTAAAGTATTTAAACCTACAACGGCAATTGAGCCAAATAGTAAAATCATGATGCCGCCCATCACAGGAACCGGAATAGTTTGTAAACCCGCCCCCATTTTTGCCACAAATGCGAGCACAATCGCGATGATAGCAGTCCAAAGCATCACTCGAGGGTTGAAGTTACGCGTAAGCATGACCGCCCCCGTTACTTCAGAGTAGGTTGTATTAGGTGGACCACCAAAAACCGATGCCGCAGAGGTTGCTAAGCCATCACCGAGTAAAGTGCGATGTAAGCCCGGTTTCTTTAAATAGTCTTTACCCGTGACTTGGCTAATTGCCATCATGTCGCCAATATGTTCTATAGCTGGCGCAATGGCCACAGGCACCATAAATAAAATAGCTTGCCACTTAAACTCAGGGTAAGTAAATGCAGGTACAGCAAACCAGCGAGCTTCAGTAACCGCATTAAATTCCACAATACCTATAAATAACGAAGCAAGATAACCTGCGATAACACCAGCAAGAATAGGAATAAGTTTAAATACACCTTTACCCCATACCGCAAAAATCAGCGTAACCAATAATGATAAACCAGACACCCAAATAGCTTGTTCATAAGGAACTAGTTGCGCGCTGCCATCCCCTGCTTTACCCATTGCCATATTCACAGCAACGGGCGCTAAGGCTAAACCAATCACCATAATAACTGGGCCAACAACCACAGGAGGTAACACTTTATGCAGTGCATTCACGCCTTTAAATTTTACAATCAAGCTAAGTGCAAAATAGCAAAAGCCTGCCACCATTAAACCGCCCATAGTTGCAGGAATACCCCACATTTGTACTGAGGCGATAATAGGTGCAATAAAAGCAAAAGACGATGCTAAAAAGATAGGAACTTGGCCTTTGGTAACCACATGAAACAGCAAGGTTCCTAGGCCTGCGGTAAATAAAGCCACATTGGGATCAAGGCCTGTCAGTAACGGCACAAGTACCAGTGCGCCAAATGCAACAAACAGCATTTGCGCGCCGGTTAGAATTGTTTTTAACGAAAATGTTTGATGATTTTCCACGTGCACGCCTTACACTGTACCAAAGATCTTGTCACCGGCATCTCCTAAGCCTGGGATGATATAGCCTTTTTCGTTTAAGTGACTATCTAGTGATGCAGTGAAGATTTCAACATCTGGGTGCGCCTCAAGGGTTTTTTCTACACCTTCAGGTGCTGCCACTAGTACAATCACTTTAATATCTTTACAGCCTGCTTTTTTCAGCATATCGATTGTGGCGATCATTGAACCACCCGTTGCCAGCATTGGGTCAATAACAAGGCTTAAACGCTCATCAATTTTACCAACCAGTTTTTCAAAGTATGGCACAGGCTCCAATGTTTCTTCGTTACGCTGCAAACCTACAACACTAACTTTTGCAGCAGGTAATAATTGCATAACGCCATCCATCATACCAAGGCCGGCACGTAGAATCGGCACAACAGTAATTTTTTTACCTTTAATGTGCTCTACATTGAGGTTTGAACCATCCCATCCAGTGATCTGCACGCTTTCTAATGGTAGGTTTTTTGTTGCTTCGTATGTAAGCAAAGTACCTACTTCAGACGCCAGCTCACGGAAACTTTTTGTGCTAATACCTTGTGCGCGCATAAGGCCAAGTTTGTGTTGAACTAACGGATGAGTAATAACATGGATAGACATAAGTAGAACCTAAATGAAATAAATTACGCCTATTTTAGCGCAAAATAGTCTACTCGACTGCAAAAATTGCATACTTACTGCATTAATTCGATCAACTGGTCTAAAATTAAACAGCTGTGTGCAAATTTTAATTTTTTTGCAACAACACGTACGGTCAATATTTAAGATTTAATTATTTTTTGGGTTAAGCTGTAATGAAAACACTCACATTTACCTTAATACTATTTTGTTGCATTTCCTTACCAACCCACAGTGAAACACTCAATATTCAGATGATGGCTGACTTTATCCCCCAAGATGGCGGCAATCCAGAAAATGAAGCCACTACGTTTTTACTTGCTGCTGCCGCTGAGTTAGGTGATGAAATCAGCCTGCACTTTATACCGGCAAGTCGGCTAAGAGAATGGCAGCAGTTAAGTAAAATGAATAATGTTTGCTTATACAATAAATTAAAAACCCCTGACCGTGAGGCCCAAGCCGTATTTAGTCAATACCCTCTGATGGCTTTTCCTGCTAACAAATTGGTGGTATTCAACAAGCCAAAGATCCCTGATTCCATTACCCTGCTACAAGCTATTAATGACTTCAATTTAACAATAGGCATCATCAAGGACCGCTCATATTCAGAAGAAATTGATAACTTTATACGCTTAGATGATGAGCACTTTTTTATGTTAGAAGGGGCAACCAATGCACCTCGGCTTGGTCAGATGCTATTTCAAAATAAAATTGATGCAGTTTTAGAATACCAAACTATATTTAACAATCGCTATAAGCGAGCACCGGGTCTAAGTCACATTCGCTATATCAGCCTTAAGCCAGAAAAAGCCGCGTTGTTTGGTTATATTGCCTGCTCACCGACAGAGGTCGGCAAACAAGCCGTAGCACTGTTCGACAAAGCACTTAAAACAGAAAAGGTACGCACATTAATTAGTCAGCGTTTAATGGCGCTATTTCACGAAGGTGAAAACACACAAATTGTAAATGCCTTCAATGCAGCGTTTGAGCACTAAGCCGATAAAATCTGCTCCATAACCCAGCTTGTATGTAGTGCGGTTTCACCAGTTGATGGGTGTGGTTGCTGGGCATGAAAATAATTCGCCATGTTTTCAACATGATATTGTTGAATGTGTGCTGGGTTATCAATTACAAACTGTTTTGTTCCCTTTGCGTTGTTAAGCACAATGGGCTTTTCATCAAATACACTAAAGCTAAGCTCGCCTTCACTGCCATAAATCATTACATCATCAAAACGATTTGCTGAGGCAAAGTTCCAGCTTCCGGTGCCAGTGACGCCGGATTCATGCTGCCAGTGCGCGGTTATGGCATCGAATGCAGAATATAAGCCTTGTTGATTGGCACATAAACCATGCACCTTATTAAAATCACCTAAAAGGTAGGCAAGTAAATCAAGGCCATGGCTGGCTAAATCGTCAAAGTAACCGCCTCGTGCTACTGTTTGATCGGTACGCCAATTATACTCTCCCGATAAATCTAGGGGATTCGGCGACTTACTTAAATGCCAACTTACATGACGCAGCTTACCAATGGCACCTTGTTCAAGTAACTGTTTAACGTGATTAAAGCGCGGTAACGAACGACGATAATAAGCCACAAACAGCGGCTGTTTAGCTTCTTTAAACGCTGCGACAATGTCAAGGCTATCTTGATAACTTGGCGCAAGTGGCTTTTCTATACAACAAGGTTTACCTGCCGCTGCCACCTCAAGAGCAAACGCTTTATGGCTATCTGGCGGCGTGGCAATATACACTGCATCAACACTGTTATCGTTTATTAGTTCACTTGGCGATGTGTACACCTTTGCTACATTATGGCGTTTAGCATAATCATGGGCTTTTTCTAGGTCGCGGCGTGTCACCCCAATAAGCGCAATACCTTCTGCTTGTTGATAAGCTGGGCCGCTTTTCACTTCGGTTACAGCACCACAGCCAATAATGGCAAATCGCATTGGCTTATTCATTGTTATTCCTTTGTATTTGTTAAGTACGTTGCAAATTGCTGCTGCATGTAGCCATTTATTTTTGCATGAGTTGGGCTCCAACCTGCTAAAAAGCGATAAAAATCACTCCATGCGTAACACCATAGCGCTCGCCAACTACTAACAACATGCACAGGATTTATACTCGGTTGATAGCGTTTTAGTGCTAGGGTAAGAGTGTCAAAATAACGATTTAAATAATCATCTGCAACTGATTTTAATGCTGTATCATCTAAACAACTGCCTAAAAAATACATTACATCAATCACCCCTACACCCTTGCCAACATATTGAAAGTCATAACCAAGAACGTGCTGGTTTTGTGGCGCAATAGCAAAGTTGGCAAGCTTAGCATCACCATGAATTAACGTTTGGTAAGGTGACTCACTCAGCGCAGTATCAATAGGTTGCGCTTGCGCTTTTAAGCTTAAATCGCTCATACGCTGTAACTCATCTGGCCGTGTTGCTAAATGCCAATAACTACCTCGAGGCCAAAGCCCCTCGGATGAGCTTGCTAAATGAAAAGCATGAAAATGTGCAAGCCAGTTTATAATTGCTTGAATGTGGCTGTGTGTAGCATATGCTTGCTGGTAGCCATGTGCTACGAAATCACTAAATAATAACGCTTGCTTAGTGCCCTCTTGTATTGCATCAATACAGTGAATAGCCGCAGCTTCATGGGGTAATTGCTCAGCGTAATGCCGATACCAGTTAAATTCGACTAAGTACGATTGGCGCTTTCTGGCAAGAGCAAAATCACTTTGCGTTATACGGCTATGATTAATCTGGCTAGGCACTTCAATCGCTTTAATTACAGTCGCTGCACCGTTCACTTGGCAACGAATAATCTCACCGCACCCGCTCCAGACTGACGCGGCTTGCTGTAAATTTGTAATGTTTGAAAAGTGAGAAGTAACAAATTGCCTAAGATCCATAACGCTCTATGATTTAAAAAACGAATGGCAATGGTAGGTGAAATTAGCTATTGGCACAACGGCCCGTAGGCAATAAAAAACCCGTGCTAAACACGGGTTTTCGAAGATAAAGTCCTAATACTGCTAAGGACTTGCATTGTTGAATTACTCGTTTACCACACTTTTAAGTGGGTTAACTGGCTTTGCATTGTCATCCAGTAAGTTCATATCAAAATCGAACTCATCAACACGAATCGCTTTCTCACGTTTCTTGTTGTAGTCAATCAGTTTTGCATACTCTTCTTCGTTGATAACACTTGCAACAAGTGCATTATCAAGAGTTTCTGCAAAACGAACGCCCGGCTTGATAGTTTTAGCACGCAGTGCTTTTTTAACTTTTGCAAGTAAATCAAGACACGCCATTTTCGCTTTGTACGCTTGCTCATTGATGTAATGACCATCACCTTCAATTGGATTAACCAAGTGAGTGATTTGCGCTTTAAATGCCGTATCCATTTGCGCTTGAGTCGCAAGTTCACGGATTAAATCATCGCTGATCTTAGGCATTTTCTTTGAGTAGTTCATAGTAATGAAACGCATAAACTTACGAGTACCACTTGCAGGGAAGTTATCTAGGAACTTATGCAGTGCTTCTTCAGCGCTTTGTAGTGCAAAGCGAGTCGCATAGTGGAAGTAAGGCGCAGCTTGCTCACGTTCACTGCTTGCTACTTTTTGCTCGTAGTATTTAATCGATGCCATCGCCGCATACAAGAAGCTCATTACGTCACCTAAACGTGCAGATAACATTTCTGCTTGTTTAAGTTTGCCGCCCAGTACCAATAACGAGAAGTCAGCGTAAACTGCAAGTTTTGCAGATAGTTTGTGTGCTGCTTTTTCGTATTCACGTACTTCTGGTAGTGACGATTTAGCACCCGCAGTAAACGGTAATACACCTAAACGGAAAGCACGTAAGCTGTTAGCTACGCTGTAGCCTACTGTTTTACGTAAGATGCTGTTGAATTCTTTGTCTGCATTTTTGTCTTCGCTGTGGATAGACTCAACCATAGATTGCAGGTAAGGGTGACAACGCATTACACCTTGACCAAAAATCATTAGGTTACGAGTAAGAATGTTTGCACCTTCAACCGTGATTGCGATAGGTTGAGCAACATAACCACTTGCTAATGTATTTTGCGGCCCATTTTGAATCGCTTTACCTGCTTGAATATCCATTGCTGAATCAAGCACGTTACGGCCAATTTCTGTCATGTGGTATTTAGCAATCGCAGTGACTACAGATGGTTTTAAGCCCATGCCTAAACCTTCTGTTGTTAATACACGCATTGCTTCTTGAAGGTAAGTTTTACCTGCGATATCAGCAAGCTTCTCTTGAATACCTTCGAATTGACCAATCGCCAGACCAAACTGCTCACGCACAGCTGCGTACTCAGAAGCACCTTTAAATGCCACTTGTGATGAACTAACACCTAGTGCCGGTAACGAGATACCACGGCCAGCACCTAAACAGCTAACCAGCATTTGCCAGCCACGACCGATGTTCTTTTGACCACCAATGATGAAGTCCATTGGTACAAATACTTTTTCACCGCGAGTCGTACCGTTGTAAAAACGGATACCCATAGGGTCATGACGATTACCAAGCTGAACACCTGGGTGATCTTTAGGAATAAGCGCACAGGTAATACCTAGGTTTTCTTTACCACCTAGTAAACCATCAGGGTCAACCACTTTAAATGCTAAACCTAATACTGTCGCAATAGGTGCTAGAGTGATGTAGCGTTTGTCCCAAGTAATTTCTAAACCTAAAACTTCTTCGCCATTGAATTGACCACGTTTAACAACACCGATATCTGGAATACCACCAGCATCTGAACCCGCTTCTGGGCTAGTCAGCGCGAAACATGGAATATCACGACCATTTGCAAGGCGTGGTAAGTAGTGATCTTGCTGCTCTTTAGTACCGAAGTGTAGTAATAGCTCACCTGGGCCTAGAGAGTTAGGAACCATCACGGTTACCGCAACCGCAGAACTCTTAGTCGCAATAGTCGCAACAATTGTAGAGTTTGCATAAGGGCTGAACTCTAAACCGCCGAATGATTTAGGGATGATAAGCGAGAAAAAGCGCTCTTTTTTCAAGAAATCAAGAATGTAGTCAGGAAGATGTACACCATTTTGAATTTCAGAATCATCAATCATTGATAATAATTCTTTAACTGGGCCATCTAAGAATGCTTGTTCTTCAGCGCTCAGCTTAGCTGCTGGCACGTCACGAAGTGCATCGAAGTCAGGTTTACCTTGGTAGATTGAACCTTCTAACCAAACATCACCCGCATCTAACGCTTCTTGTTCTGTAATTGAAATACTAGGTAATACTTTTTTTAATTTTGTACGTAAGCTCATAATAAACTCATCCGACCAGATAGTAATACCTACATTACGTCACAAAATGAGCAATAGATCAATTGGTCCAACCAGTTTTTTTAACATTTTTTTATATTTATTTTTTCTTTGTATGCTAAGCACTTGAATACAATGGGTTTACACGTGTACGCTCAATTGCAATTTTTTATCCCGAAATAGTTAACAACTAAAGACTGAGAACAAAAAGCCCAACTAAAAAGTTGGGCTTAGATACAAATACTGAGTGAATGATTTAGAGTTCATCTTCTATGGGGAATAGCGAAATAAACCAAACCTGAAAACGCCGCCAAGATGACGTTTGTGGTTCTTCATCAAACTGCTCATTACTTACTGTGTCGAGCCAAACTAAGTCATCATCTTTAAGTGCAACTTTCCAGGCATATTCGGGCATTTGCGTATCAACCCAATGGGCTAAAAAGCGACTAAGCTTTTCGCTTTCGATTAACACTCCCATCTCGGTATTTAAATCAAGTGAGCGAGGGTCTAGATTCATGGTACCCACAAAAATCCTTTCATCATCAAAGGTCATGGTTTTTGCGTGTAAGCTTGCTTGCGATGACCCTGTAACTTTACGCCCTGCTTTGCGCTTAATAGCCATTAGATCACTGGGTTTTAATTCCCAAAGCTTTACCCCAGCCTTAATGAGATCTTCTCGGTATTTTTTATAACCAGCATGCACCGCGGATACATCCGTAGCAGCTAAAGAATTCGTTAAAATAGTGACATCAATACCTTTTTGAGCCCAGTTTGTTAACAGTTTCACACCTGAATCGCGAGGAATAAAATAGGGTGAAATTATAATTGCTCTATGCTTGGGCTCACCCATTTCTTTGAATAATAGTGGTGACATGTTTGCAGAGCGCTCATTGACATCATTCATCACTTTATCGGGATGGTCGTAAAACAGCACAGATTTTTGCCAATCAAACTTAATATCATCATTTTGAAGCCGTTTTACAAACTCACTTTCACGTAATTGTTCTACATAATTACTTTGCTGATTTTGCTCAACATAACTTGAAAGTGTGTTTGTAATATCAACCAAAGATTGCTCATCTCGTGAACCATGTAACTCTTCAACAGGGTAAGAAAGTTGGTGATTCCAATACAAATCAAAGGCTTTTGATGCCTCTGGAACAATCTCTCCAGCACTCATGACATCTAAATCAATAAATTCAGAATGATCTTCTGCCGAAAAATAAGCATTGCCAATATTTCGGCCACCAGTGATAAAAATCCGATTATCAACAATAAAACTCTTATTATGCATTCGTCTTGACAGTTGACTGTAATTACTTAGAAAGCCAAGCGCTTTAAAACGACGGTTAGGAAAGGGATTAAATAAACGAACTTCAATATTAGGATGAACAGCCAGTGCAGCGAGGTCTAATTCACTATCTGCTTGCGATAAATCATCGAGTAGTAAACGTACTCTTACCCCACGCTCCGCAGCTTTTAATAAAAAAGCCGTAAATAATATAGTGGTTTGCTGTCTGTGGTATAAATAGTACTGCACATCAATGGTGTGCTCTGCAGAATCAATAAGTGCCAATCTAGCTACAAAGGCATCGACCCCATCTGCTAGAGGATAAAAACCAGATAATCCAGGATGATTATTACCCACCGCATCTCCTATAGTACTGGGTGTATCTGCTGCAATGGCATAACTTGGTTGAATAGACTCTCTTGAAGGTAATTGTGCGCAACCAGAAATATACAAAAATAATACACAAAAAAGGAGTTTTGAAGAGTCTAGTATCATGGCTTCCTACCATTGATTTAACGTGAGATACACGTGATCGTTATACTATTACCCTAATAAATGAACGGATTAAAAGCAAATAAAAACTAATATGGAGGGATAAAGAAGTAAAAAGTAGTAATAAAAAGGTTTTAACGGCTTTAAGAGCAAATAGATTAAGCTACTTGCTCAGTAATATCAGCAATTTCGATTAGTTTACGATTGAGAATTTTTTTACAACAACCACAACACTTGCCGCACTGGGTACCCACCTGCAGCTCTTTTGATAATTCACGCATAGTCATCGCGCCATCATCAATTGTTTGTTCAATTTTTTTGTCAGTTACACCATGGCAAAGGCAAATATACATGAATGCAAACCACTCTCATTTCTGTTGATGGAATGCATATTAATCTAAACGGTAATAGTTCGCAATAGTGTTATAGACAATATTTGCATAACTTTTGAACCAGAACTGTCTAAATGGCACACGCATAAAAATTTCCCCTTATGTTATGGACGGTTAGTCAAAGTCGGGGAAAGAAAAATTTTTAAATTTTTTTGTAAGATCTAATTTGCTAGTTGTTGTTTGTCAGTAATGTGGGCAAGTAGCTACTTAAGACGACCGCACCAAAAGCATAACTAAAGTTAATGATTTTTCAGTAACCCCAAATTAACAGGCTTAATAATTTAGCTATTAAAGCCTGCGGCAATTTTGCACTTCTTACCCAAACTTTGAATCGCAAAAGAGTCCCTCTAATTACACTTTATGCTTTGTTATTGAAAAGCATACCGGAGTGATTATTGCTAGGCATTGAAAATAGTGAATTGATCATCGAAGAAACATTGCTTTTCACTGCTCGCTGAACAGCATTAACCTCATCGTCTAACTGCTCGTTTAATTCTTTTAGTTGCACTTCACGCTGCTCAGGCGTTAACTCTTCATTTGTTTCTACAATATTAATTTTATTTTGCAGTTCTTTAATCTTAGCAACTAACTCTTGCTGAGTGAGTGGGGTATCTGGTTTTGTCTCTGTTTCAGAATCTACATTGTTATTTTGCTGATTATTTTTGGCATAGCCGTTTGTTGCATTATTGGTGTTTAGATTTAGATCATTTTTATTTTTCTGACCCACAGGGTCTGACAATACAGAAGATGAAAATGGAGTAACTTGCATGATATTCCTAAGGTTATTTTTTTGACACTTTTAAGCTGTGCTGTTTAAAAAGAAATTAATGCACAAAACGTACCCATTAAGCATCCAAATCTTTCTATTTAAAGTCTTAAGGCATACTCAAGCACTCACCTTGTACTTGTTTCCCTAAAGCATAATTTAGTTAATTGCAAAAACTAGTTATAAATTACTATTTGATAACTTTTTAATAACCTTTTGTGATCGCTTTTCAAATCTCCCTCGTTCACTTTGTTGTGATGGACACGTCGTAACGTCCGAACATACAAATATATAAGGAAGAACGATGAAATACTTACTCTTGGCAACAAGCTTGCTATTTATCACAGCATGCAGCGATGATGACGACGATAAAACCGAAGTGGTTACTCCACCCCCAGTTCAAGAATTCAGCCCAAGTATGACCTACTCCGTTACATTGAGCGGCAAGCAAGAAGTGCCGATGAATAACTCAATGCAAACAGCAACTGCAACAGTAGAGCTTGACGAAAGTTTAATGCAATTTCGCGCAACACTTGACGCAAGCTCAGTCGAGGGCTTTAGCGCAGCACATATACATGACGGCGACTTAGGTGCTAATGGCGATGTTGCATTCACATTTGAAGCCACCACCGATGGTATGTATGAAGTCGCAATTACCGACCTTGATGAGAGCTTAATCGCTGATTTAATGGATGGCGATTGGTATATAAATCTACACACTGAGCAGTATGCTAATGGTGAATTACGTGCGCAAATTGTGCCTGATACAACCAGTATCATCACCTTTGTTTTAAATGGCGATCAACAAGTGCCTATGAACGACAGCGACGCAATGGGTTATGGCTATGCGTCTTACGACAGTGCCACAACAGAATTGCGCCTTCGTGCAGTGACTATGGGTGTTGATGACGCAACGGCGGCTCATATCCACACTGGAAAATTAGGTTCAAATGGTGATGTTTTTGTTGCTCTAGAGCAAGATGATGAAGTAATGACAGATTGGGTAGTCCCAGAAGGTACAACAATCGATAGTGACACTTTAGCAATCCTTTTAGATGGTGGTCATTATGTCAACGTTCATACGCCTGAGTATGCCGGTGGTGAAATCCGCGGCCAGATCCTAACGGATAACTACGCTGTTGCTACATTCGCTTTAAGTGGCAATCAAGAAGTACCAATGGTGAACACAATGGCAAGTGGTGATGGCTATGCATTAGTTGATACTACCGACTACAGTGTCGAGCTTACTGTTGTAACCTCAGGCTTAGACGATGCCAGCGCTGCGCACATTCATACAGGTCGTATTGGTACAAATGGCGATGTATTAGTCGCTCTTGAACAATCAATGGACGACAGCAACGTGTGGATGACGCCAAGTAATACTCAAATCAATGCTGATATTTTTGCAGTACTAGCTTCTGGAGGCCATTACGTAAATGTCCATACCCCGGGTAACCCTGGTGGCGAGCTTCGCGGACAAATTCTTACCAGCAATTATATCTTCACAACCTTTAAACTTAGCGGTAAGCAAGAGGTACCTGCCGTTATGAGTAACGCTAGCGGCGAAGCTTATGCATTAATTAACATGGATAATTACGGCTTAGAACTACGTGTTAGCACCATGGGCGTTGATGATGCAACAGGCGCTCACATTCATACAGGCCGGATTGGCACAAATGGCGATGTATTAGTTGCGCTTGAGCAATCAAGTACTGATACAGGAATGTGGATGACACCGGAAAACACGCAAATTAATGCTGATATTTTCGCAGTACTTGCTTCAGGTGGCCATTATATTAATGTTCATACGCCAGCTAACCCAGGTGGCGAAATTAGAGGTCAGATCCTAACAGACAACTATCAGCTTGTTACTTTCCCACTCAGTGGAATGCAAGAAGTTCCTGCTGTCGACACTATGGCATCAGGCAGTGGTTATGCATTAGTGAACATGGATAATTACCATCTAGAATTAAGAGCATTAACTGAAGGTGTTAGTGATGCTACTGCTGCACACATTCACACTGGCCGTATCGGTATGAATGGTGATGTACTTGCTGCGCTAGAGCAGTCAAGCGAGAATGCAAATCTGTGGCAAACACCTGAAAACACCATGATCAATGCCGACATTTTCGCAATACTCGCATCAGGTGGCCATTACGTTAATGTGCATACGCCTGCTAACCCAAGTGGTGAACTGCGTGGCCAAATCCTTACCGATAACTATGTATTCGTGACCTTCCCACTAAGTGGTGAACAACAAGTTTCTGCGGTAACAACAGATGCCTCTGGCGATGGCTATGCATTAGTAAACACCAATGATTACAGCGTTGAATTGCAAGTACTTACATCAGGAGTAAGCGATGCGAGCGCTGCGCACATTCATACCGGTTTTGCAGGTGAAAATGGCCCAGTGCTAGCTCCTCTTGAGCAAGACAGTGATGATATGAATCGCTGGATGAGCACTACAGGCTTAATGATTAATGCTGAAATTTTCTCTGTTCTCGCTTCAGGAGGTCATTATATAAATGTACATACTCCTGCTAATCCAAATGGAGAGATAAGAGGCCAAATTCAATAATTCCCGTGTTACAGAGGCCAATAGTTAATTGGCCTCTTTATCTAATTAAGCGAAAATAAGACCCTACAATTAAAATTATACTTTCAACTTTATTGTAAATAGCGAATGTGTAATTTTCTTACTACCTAATCTCACAATAACACCCCTCGGCATCTGAATTAATAAACCGACTGTTAAACCCAGCACGTAAGTTTGCAATTACTAACTCGACAAAGCCATCTAAGCTTGAACACGCTAGTCCTTTTGACAATGGACCTGCGTATACAAGCTGTTGATTTTCTGAAATTAGTACAGCAGCCGGGTAAGCGGGTAATAGTGCCGCCACTGCTGAGGTTGGTTTAAGCTTTATAACTTTAACATCTTGTTCAGTAGCATAATCTGTAAGGCTAGCAATATGGGCTTGGGAGCGAGCTGAACAGACACAGCTATTATCATCAATAATATATAAGGTATTGCTGTTCTTTGCGCTAAGCCCCATGGAGGTTTGAAATAATGACAGCCAATTTGGCTTTGCTAGTTTTCTATCTGGGTCAAAAAGTGTGATTTGTTGAGAGTAGGCAATCGATAAAGCAGCTACAACCAAGGCAATCCAAACTAGGATTGCCACAATCACTCTCTTGCTACTTGAATTTGGCAATACCCTGCTCCATCACATCAATACTTTCATCAATGAGTTGCACGCGCTCGGTAAGCTTTTCGATCATCAGGTTATCTTTGGCTTGGTTAGCAATTAACGCTTGTGAATTCTCGGCAATGGCACGTGTATTTCCCGCTTGGCTCTGTACTACATGCGCAACCGATTGAGAGCTGTTTGCAGCAAGGTTAACTTGCTCTGTCATTTCAGTAATTTGTAGTTTCATCTGTGAGCTAATCGCTGACAGTTGCTCAATGAGTGCCACACTGCCTTGCATTGATTTAGTTGATGAAGCACTGTTTTGCATCAAGCTTTCGAGCGTATTGGTTATTTTATCGGTGGTATGTTTACTGCGCGTTGCCAGGTTTCTGACTTCATCAGCCACTACAGCAAAGCCGCGGCCTTGTTCACCAGCACGCGCAGCTTCAATAGCTGCATTTAGCGCAAGTAAGTTAGTTTGCTCAGCAATTGATGAAATCTCATTAAGGAGTTCAGAAATATGACTACAAGCATTCACTAACTGAGAAATATTCTGATCAGCTTCTTGTAAGTTGTTTGCCAACTCTGCTGCTTTGGTATCGGTATTTGCAACTTCATTTAATGCGTCTGCGGCACTAACATGCAACTGCTCAAATTGCATTTGTAATTCATTACTTTCGTGTTCAACATGGGCAAAGCCTTCAGCAACACGCTCGCCTGATTGTGCAATATCTATAGACAACTGCTCACGTAACACGGCTTGCTCATGCAGCTCATCATGAACCTCAAGCAATTGTTTAGATTGATTTTTAAGAACATTAGTTTGACTTTTCACATCCCCCACAACCCGAGATAAAAAGCCAAGTAAACGATTAAAACCCGCCACAGCTTTACTATGGCGCTCATCTGCTCTTAGGCTAATATTTATACGGTTTTCATCAGCCATAATTTGTTCTGTTGTATCGCTTAAAGAAAGACCTGAGCTTCTCTCCAGATGCAAAGTTTTGGCAATATAACCTGCCACAAATGCTTCAACGATGGCATATACAGCATGAATAAGTACAGTGCTAAAATACAGCCTGTCTGGATCGAAAACATAAAAACCAGACTCGTTTATCTGTAAAAAGTAAAAGCTCAAATGGTGAACGGCAACAAAGACAAGCGCTGTAATAAACACGCGCCATTCAACAAACATGATCAATACTGCCATTAAAATAAATATTTCAAAGTGAACTTCAATGAGGCCGTAGCTTTGTTGGATGTGTAAAAACGAAAACATCATGCAACCGGCAGCGACTACATGAGCTGTTAATTTGCTCGTTGGATATTGATAGAGCATCCAAAGTGGTAAAGACAGCAGTAATAGGCCTGTGACCACACCCGTTATTAGCGTCGAATAAACAAAACCTAACACCAAAGATTCAATAAACAACAACAGGAACAAATAAGTAAAAAGACGGCGCACACTCGTCATAGTTAAAGCCTTAATTATTAAATAATTTACAAAAACACAATTAATCGAGCCAATACGGCTTGATGCGCATCACGGTTCACTTTATTAATTGCAATAATGCTCTAAATTGATCGGTCCCTGCTTTTTCTAGCCATTGAAATATCACACTCTCTGTACAAGTAATAATAGCACCCGCTGCAGATAGCTGCTTAATAGCTAGCTTTTTGTGGTTTTGATTTCGAGAAGCAATGGCATCTTCAACAACGAATACTTGAAAACCTGCAGCCAGCAAGTCTAAACATGTTTGCAACACACACACATGTGCTTCAGTTCCTGTGACTACTACCTGAGCTCGTTTATAGTCAGCTAACTTGTGGTTAAAATCATTTTCTAAACAGGCGCTAAAATGAATTTTATGGTAACAATTTTCTGCTGTAATAAACGGCACGAGTTCTTCACTGGTATGGCCTAATTTCGAAGGATTTTGTTCTGTAAATAAATAGGGGACCGCCAGTAACTTAGCACTATTTAACAAGGTAGCTGTGTGTTGTACAACATTAGTAAAATCGTCAATAACAGGGGCTAATCCAGCTTGCTCATCAATGATCAGCAGCATTGCTTGGCTTTGTTGGCATATATATGAATGGCGCATTACTTCCTCAAACTATGATAATTACTAAAGTTATAGCATAGCTTTCTAAATATGAACTAAGCAGACATTGTTACTAAATTATCTTTTCAGAACCATAAATTACGTTCATAATTGTGCTATATTTTGTTAAAAATTATGCGCAAACACTAATTTAGGGTTAATCAGTCAGTGCCTAAACGTTTTCTTTTTGTTTTCTTATTTGTCTTTTCCGCGCTCATTCCCACTGCGTTGGCACAAAACTATGCACTGCAAATCCAACGCATTTCTACCGATGAAGGCCTAACACAAGGT
>NZ_JAKGAW010000034.1:0-52610 GCF_021532475.1 Pseudoalteromonas sp. APAL1
GTGAGGCCCGAAGGTCCCCCACTTTGGTCCGTAGACATCATGCGGTATTAGCAGTCGTTTCCAACTGTTGTCCCCCACCATAAGGCATATTCCCAAGCATTACTCACCCGTCCGCCGCTCGTCAGCAGAGTAGCAAGCTACTCTCTGTTACCGCTCGACTTGCATGTGTTAGGCCTGCCGCCAGCGTTCAATCTGAGCCATGATCAAACTCTTCAATTAAAAGTTTTTTCTGTCCCGAAGGACTTGCTCAATGAATTCTGAATTTTGATATCTTTCGATATCGAATTGACTGTGCTGAAACAAGTAAACTTGTTTCCGTTGGTCACTCAGTTCAATTGAGACTCTAAATTTATTTGCGTCATCTAGCGAACTAGAATCTGCTGTTAGAACTCAACCTGTACGAGTGCCCACACAGATGATTGCTTTATATTGTTAAAGAACGTTTCGAGTTGCTTTCGCGTCTCGAGGGATGCGTATAATACATCCTTAGATTTTTGAGTCAACACTTAATTTTAAACTTTCTTTTTAGACCGTTTTAAACCGAAGTTTTACTTGACTCTCTGTCAGTTTGTTCAGCGCTTTTCATTGCTGCCCGCCGTGTCAGTGGATGCGCATTATAGGGATGCGAAGAATTAACGCAAGCACTTTTTGTAGAAAACTACTAAAAACTTACCTTTCGCGCAAAAAACAAGCTAAAGGCAGTAAAAAACATAGTTTACTGTATAAAATACAGCCAACTTTTCTCGAGAGGATCTTAAGTATTATCGAAATTAGGTAATACGCAAGTTTTTTTAAATAAAAAGCGCCTGTATTTAAGTGGCGCTTTTATCAATCAACACTAGATTTAGTACAAGATACTATATAATTTACGGCGATACTTAGAAGCAAGTGCATCACCATCAGGTAAAGAGGCAATGATTTCTAGGTATGTTGGTTTTGCATCCGCATAATTTAGATCTTTTTTAAGCACAGTAAATAACATCTCAAGTGCTTCTTCTTTGCGACCTGCAATGTTTAAGGCATTGCTTAGCTCTAGTTTTATCTCAAGATCATTTGGATATTTTTCTACTTTCGCTTGTAGTGCTTTTATTTCTGGTGAATCTGTTGCTGCTAACGCTTGTTCACATTTAGCTTGGATATTTGTGAAATACGCATCACGTTCATTTTCTGCAACCGAATCTAATAATGCTTGCGCATCATCTAGCTTATGAATTTGAATACAGATATCAGCTAACACTAACTTTACACGAGTATGGTTTGGATCTAGCTCGTATGCCTGCTTTGCATAACTAAATGCATTATTTAAATCCTGATTAATTAACGCTTGTTTAGCTTGCTCAAGTAATAATTCATGTTGTGCGGGTAAATGCTTTGCTAAGGCATCACGAATTTGCTGTTCAGTTTGAGCACCAGGGAACATATCAACAGGCGCTGAGTCTTTTAACATCACAAGAGTGGGTAGTGCTTGCAAACCTATTTGCTGTGCAAGTTGACTTGCAAGTGCCTGCTCAACATCACAATCTAACGTTGCTACTAATAAATGCTCACCATATTCGTGTGCGATCTTCTCTAAAATAGCAGCTTGTTGATGACACTCTGGATTTTGTGCAGAGTAAAAAGTAAGTAACACTAATTTTTCAGCGGACGTTTCACCCAGTGCTTGCTGCAAATTTCGCGGGGTAAGATTTATCATATTATTCATTTGATTGATTGCACTATATAAGTATTTAAGTTTTGATATAGTGGCAAACATAACAATTACAAGTCCTACGGGTCGAGGTCATTATGAAATTATCTGCTATTTCTGCAGCTTTATTACTTCTTAGTCCATTCGCGCAAGCAACAACGCTCGATTTAAATCTTCAAAAAACCATGCCTGAGATTGAAGATCTCTATTTAGATTTGCATCAATCTCCTGAGTTGTCATACCACGAAAAGAAAACGGGCCAAAAGTTAGCAAAGCAATTAAAACAACTGGGCTTTACTGTTACAGATAATGTGGGTGGTTACGGCGTTGTTGGGATATATAAGAACGGTGATGGCCCTACGGTCATGATCCGCACTGATACTGACGGCTTACCAATTGTTGAACAAACTGGTAAGCCATACGCCTCTAAAGTAACTGTTACTAATGATGCTGGTGCAACCGTTGGCGTAATGCATGGCTGTGGTCATGATATTCACATGAGTTCATTTATTGGCACAGCCCAACAGTTAATGACACACAAAGATCAGTGGCAAGGCACTTTAATGATGGTGGCACAACCAGCAGAAGAAGTAGGAGGCGGTGCAAAAGCCATGCTGAAAGAGGGGCTATTTACTAAGTACCCTACTCCAGACCATGTTATTGGTTTACATGTTAGTGCCAGTGTTCCTGCTGGCAAAGTTAGCATGAAAACAGAATATACGATGGCAAGCGTTGACTCTGTTGATATTACAGTAAAAGGTAAAGGCGGTCACGGTGCCTACCCACACACAACAATAGACCCTGTTGTAATTGCTTCACGTATTGTGTTGGCGCTGCAAACTATTACTAGTCGCGAATTGTCACCACTTGAACCATCGGTTATCACTGTAGGTTCTATTCACGGGGGCTCTAAACACAATGTCATTTCAGATGAAGTAAAACTGCAATTAACACTGCGTAGCTATAACCCTGAAGTACGCTTGCAACAAATCGCTGCGATTAAACGAATTTCTCAAGGCATCGCATTAAGTGCCGGACTTGATGAAAGCTTAGCACCTGAAGTCTATGTACATGAAGACGAATCAATTCCTTCAACTTATAATAATCCAGCTCAAACCAACCTAGTGCGTTCAGCAATTGCTAACGCTATTGGTGAAGACAATGTACTTGAAACTGAAGCTGTCATGGCTGGTGAAGACTTTGGTCTTTATGGTCGTACAGAGCAGCACGTGCCTATTACTTTGTTTTGGTTAGGCGGTGTTGAGCCGAGTCAATATGATGAAGCGATGAAATCTGGTGCAACATTACCTTCTTTACACTCAAGTAAGTTTGCACCTGATTACAAAAAGGCGCTTCCTACAGGCATAACAGCTATGAGTAACGCCGCAGTTGCCCTGTTCAATAAAAAATAGTTTAGGCTGACTTAGCTCTAGGCTTAGCTTTTCTTTTAAAACGTCGCTTTTGCGGCGTTTTTGGTAATTGGGAAAATACTTGACTGTCGCACTGCTTCGCTTGCTCAACTAAAGCATGCAGCTCTGCCAGTAATGGCGTTAAAAACTGCTGATAACTCATGTGTTGCTCAGCTATATTCCCTAATGATGCTTCCCACTTAGCTGTTAAATCAGGGCTAGCAAGCTGCTCTGGTAATGTACTAATGAGTGCTTTTCCTGTTGCCGTTGCTAAAATGTTTTTACCCTGACGCTCTAAAAAGCGGCGCTTAAATAAAAGCTCAAGAATACCTGCCCGTGTAGCCTCAGTGCCTAAGCCATCGGTTTCTTTAAGGATCTTTTTAATTTCAGGATCTTTCACATACCGGCTGATGCCTGTCATAGCACTTAATAAGGTAGCATCAGTAAAATGCGCTGGCGGTGTCGTCATTTTGTCTATCACTTCGCCTTGATTGCAATGCAGCAACTGACCTTTTTCAAGAGCAGGCAAGGTTTGCTCATCTTTTAACTCTGTTTTGCCCATCAATGTTTTAAAGCCTAGGCTAACATCTTGCTTAGCAGCTGCTTTAAAAAGCCCACCTGCAATTTCAACCGTTACTTTGGTTTCGTTAAATATATAGTCTGGATAAAACTGGATTAAATAATGACGACAGATCAACCGATAGACTTTTTGTTCATCACTATTTAATGTTGCTGAGCGAAGTTGTTTTTCGGTAGGTACTATCGCGTGGTGAGCTGCAACTTTGCTGTCATTAAAACATTTACTACGCTTGCTCGTATCAGCTTGCTTACAAGCTTCACTTGCTTGCCCTTCATTATTAGCAATAGCAGCAATAATTTTAGCTGCATCTTTATGATGCTCTTTTGGTAAATAGCGATTATCTGATCGAGGATAAGTAATTAACTTATGACGTTCATATAAACTTTGACAGGTATCGAGCACCTTTTGCGCAGGCATTGAAAACGCTTTTGCCGCATCGATTTGTAAAGCTGATAAGTTATAAGGTAGCGGCGCTTGTTGCTTTTTTTGCTTCTGCTCAAGCTCAACTACTTTAGCTGGCTGATTAGTTATGCGTGACACAACATTTTCAGCAAGTCCTTTATGTAATACCCGCCCTTCTTCATCTTGATAAGGTTCGCATGCTTTGCTTGGCTGCCATTTAGCAGAAAAAGTTTGCTGCTGCTCAGTTTCAAGATGAGCTAATACTTCATAAAAAGGTTTTGCTACAAAGTTCGCTATTTCATTATCACGATTTACAACTAAACCTAAAATAGGAGTTTGTACCCGCCCAACAGATAACACATTACCAAATCCAGCTTTTTGCCCCGCTAGTGTATAAGCTCGCGTTAAATTCATACCAAATAGCCAATCAGCACGCGAGCGAGCTAAAGCAGATACACTCAAGGGAATAAAATCACGATTCGATTTTAAATTATTAAGTGCTTTTTTAACTGCACTTAAGTTTAAATCGCTGATCAAGAGTCGTTGAATTTGCTGTTTTTTAGCTTGGCTTAGTTTGACCTGATCAATTACTTCATCAACCAATAGCTGGCCTTCACGGTCAGGGTCACCTGCATGAACTATGATACTTGCTTGCTTGATCAGCTTTTTTAATACAGTGAGTTGTTTACGGGTTTTTGCTTTAGGTTTTAATTGCCATTGTTCTGGCACGATAGGTAAGTGCTCAAATCGCCACTTTTTAAAACTTGCATCGTAATCATCGGGCTCAGCTTGTTCAAGCAAATGCCCTACACACCAAGAAACACAATCACCATTAGCAAGCTCTATATAACCATCCTGTTTTTTCTGTGGTTTTGGCAGCGCATCTGCAATGGCCCGTGCTAGGGAGGGTTTTTCGGCAATGTAAAGTTTCATAAAGCAACACTAAATACTGTTTTTATAAACAGTAGTCTAGCACAGGATTTTTAACTTAGGAATCGCTTAAGCTTGCTGACTTCGTCGAGTAAAGAGATAGATAAGTGGTAGGTAACAAACGACCACAGTACCAATATTGATTAGCGGTAGCAGGGTCTTATACATGTAGGTACTGTATGATAAATCCCAAAGATGGCGGTCGACCAAACGGAACAGTTGTAAAATTGGCGCCATAATAACAACAAGTTGTCCCAACACACTTTGCCATAAGTAGACTTTGTCTTTAATACCTAAATAAGCAATGATTGCCATCCAAGCAATATCATTAAAAGCCCAGACTACATAGCGCCAGATATAAATGTCATCAAATTCTTTTAAAGCAGAATAAATAAGAGTTCCATAAAGGAAAAAAGCAGCAGTAATAACAGAGAAATAAAAAGCAGGCCAATCTTTACGAAGATAAAAAATAATAATAGCTGGGCTCAAAATGAACACCCAGCTATTGCTTAAGATAACTCTAATTTCTACAAACCAGTCAGGCAAAATGTAGCGCCTTAATCAGTTTTATCGTCATCACCGCCATCACCATTGCCTGGCATATAGCTATATTTATCAACTTTTTTCATTTGTATACTCCATTACATCTGTTAATGAAGTTTCACTTTAATTGATTTATTGCCTCACATCAATAGGCTCAGATTCATGCGCCTTACCTTGCATAATAGAGATCTCGACTCGTCGGTTACGCCTACGATCTTCATCGGTAACATTCGGTACAAGTGGCCTTGTTTCTGCGTGACCTACAACCATCATACGAGATTTATCAAAACCGGGGGCCTTTTCCATTTCGCTAGCAACTGCAACAGCACGTTTTGACGACAAATCCCAATTGTTTGTATAAAGCTCATTCGATACTTGGAAATCATCTGTATGCCCTGACACGGTTATTTCACCCGGCACATCTTTTAACAGCGTAGCAATATCACGAATGATAGGTTTAAACCTAGGCTGTAAGAAAGCACTGCCTGAAGGGAATGAACCATTCTCACGAATGCGAATGATAATTTGCTGACCTAGTGACTCAAGTTCAATCGCGCCATCCATAATTTGCTGCTCAAGCTGTTGGGCAATTTTCTTCACAAGCTCATTCGTTTGCTCTTGATCTGCTGCAGAAATTGACTGCTCCATTGCTTGTTGCTGAGCAGTGCTTTGTGATTCCCCACCACGCTTATTACCACGCTGTTCTTGACGACCACCTGCAGAGCTTTCATCACCAGCCTGAAACTCGAGCATTTGTTGTGTCATCTCTACGGTTTGTTGTTGAATTGTCTCGATAGGAGTAGGTTCAGGTTTGCCCGGAGTGAACTCCATTGCAATGACCGAGGTCCCTTTTGGAATATCTTTTACTTCAATTTTATTTTGTACACCAAAAGCAAACTTCATTGAACCTGCTATCTGCTTAAATTTAAGAACATCCATTTCCGAGAAAGCAAGCAAGAGTACAAAGAAGCACATTAATAGCGACATTAAATCTGCGAAGGTTCCCATCCAGGCAGGTAACCCCGGAGGTGGACATTTGCACTCTTGATCTGACATGCCCTACTCCTCGGTATCGACTTTACGTTTTGATTCAGCTAAATAGTTTTTCAAGATGCCTTCAATTACTTTCGGGTTTTGACCATCTTGAATACCCAGTACCGCATCAAGAATTAAACGTTGGTTGAGGGCTTCTTCATCTTTACGCAGCTCTAGTTTTACCTGAATTGGAATTGCAACAACGTTTGCCAAAAAAGCACCATAAAGTGTTGTTAAAAGAGCTACAGCCATTGCAGGACCAATTGCTTTTGGGTCATCCATGTTAGATAACATTGCAACCAAGCCAATTAGCGTGCCTATCATCCCCATCGCAGGAGCGATATCGGCAAGCGACTTAAATAAACCTGCACCAAGTTCATGGCGAGTAGCGGTGAGGGAAATATCTTTTTGCAGTGTGGCACGAACTACATCAGCATCATGACCATCCACTAACATATCAACCCCTTTGCGCATAAAGCCATTAGGGATTTCGGCTTCTTCTAATGCTAAGAAACCACCTTTACGTGCTGAGTCAGCTAATTCTACTGCTTTTTCAATTAATTCTTCTGGCGATTCAATTTTGAACATAAAGGCTTTTGCAGCGACCTTACCAATGCCCAAAAACTGCCCCATAGTGAAGTTCGATAACACGATAAAAATCGAACCACCAAATACAATGACCACCGAAGGCGTGTTATAAAACATTGCAACTTGGCCGTCACTACTTAATACCATCGACATAGCAATTAAGCCTATGGCACCAAGAATACCTATTATGGTTGCTAAATCCACATACCCCTCCAGAGGAACAAATACACGACACCAACGGCATCAAATTTTTATTATTAACTGCTTATCGGCAAGCAATTGAATTACTTAAATCATTAAATGAATTAATTTTATTTTAATGTAAGATTTTTAAGCTACAAGTTGCCGCTACTTCTAAAACCGTAAAAATAGCATATTGATTTCCTTTTATGCGCAAAAAAACACATCATTCTTTGACCTAGTTTAGCATTCCCCCTAAAATTGGCCTCACTTTCTATTAGCTATCGAGGCCACTATGGCAACAAAGAAACCAGAAAACTTGAGTTTTGAAGAAGCACTGGATGAATTATCTAAGATTGTTGCACAAATGGAGCAAGGTGAACTGTCTTTAGAACAATCGCTAAAACAGTTTGAGCGTGGTATAGCGCTTGCGAATGCCTCATCTGGAAAATTACAACAAGCCGAACAAAAAGTGGCCATATTAATGGGTAACGATAGCCAAGCTCCTCTTAGCAACTTTGACTCAAACTTGGACTAATTAAGTGCAATTAAAAGAACAATTACAACGCGCTCGAGAAGACGTTGAAGCACATTTAAATCGCTATTTCGAACTGCCACTAAACACTGAAAAAACCATTAAAGAAGCCACTCATTACGGCGTTTTAAATGGTGGTAAGCGCTTACGTCCTTACCTCGTTTATGCGACGGGCCGCATGATGGGAGCTGACAAAGCTGACCTTGATATTCTTGCCGCTGCTATTGAGTGTATTCATAGCTACTCATTAGTTCATGATGACCTACCAGCAATGGATGATGATGACTTAAGACGTGGCCGCCCTACTTGTCATATTGTTTATGGTGAAGCGC
Source organism: Pseudoalteromonas sp. APAL1 (assembly GCF_021532475.1). Classification (NCBI taxonomy): domain Bacteria; kingdom Pseudomonadati; phylum Pseudomonadota; class Gammaproteobacteria; order Alteromonadales; family Pseudoalteromonadaceae; genus Pseudoalteromonas; species Pseudoalteromonas sp. APAL1. The sequence goes on from NZ_JAKGAW010000034.1 coordinate 8,222, forward strand.
AAGCTATTCTCGCCGGTGATGCTCTTCAAACATTAGCATTTGATTTAATTGCTAACCATCAGTTTGCAGTACCTACGACACAACAGGTAAGAATGATCGCCTCGTTAAGCAAAGCCTCAGGTATAGAGGGTATGGTAGGTGGTCAGGCACTTGATATTGAAGCTACTGATAAAGCAATTACAGTCGAAGAACTAGAACGTATTCATCAACTTAAAACTGGCGCATTACTCAACTGTGCAATTACCTTGGGGGCTTTGGCCGCGCCGCAATGTGATGAGCAAACGTTAAAGCAGCTTAATTTGTTTGGTCAAGCAATTGGTCTGGCTTTTCAGGTACAGGACGATATTCTCGATGTAGAGGCAGACACCGAAACGTTAGGCAAACCGCAAGGTTCAGATATTGCGGCCAATAAAGCGACCTACCCTGCATTATTAGGTATGGCAGGCGCTAAGCAAAAAGCACAAGACTTATTGGCTCGGGCTCATAAAGCACTTGAGGCTATTGATTACGACACCCGCGAGCTGGCAAGCCTTGCTAGCTATATTGTTGAGCGTAATTATTAACGTCTAAAAAAGAAAGACAAAATAACTAAAAAATCAGAGCAGCAATGGGCTATAATGCACTCTGGTTAGCGAAGGATGTATATAAAATCATGACACTTGATAGTAGCAAGTATCCATTATTAAGTTTGGTTGACGAACCAGCACAACTGCGTGATATTGCGCAAGATAAGTTACCTGCGTTTAGTAAAGAGTTACGCGAATACCTGCTTAATTCAGTTTCGCAAAGTAGTGGTCATTTAGCATCAGGTTTAGGTACTGTTGAGTTAACAGTGGCCCTTCATTATGTCTATAACACCCCTGAAGATCGTTTAGTATGGGATGTGGGTCATCAAGCATACCCGCACAAAATCTTAACGGGTCGCCGTGACCAAATGCATACTATCCGTCAAAAAGACGGTTTACACCCTTTCCCATTCCGTGAAGAAAGCCCTTACGACACCTTCAGTGTTGGTCATTCAAGTACTTCTATTTCTGCAGCGCTCGGCATGGCTATTGCCGCTGAAAAAGAAGGTAAAGATCGTAAAACGGTTGCTGTTATTGGCGATGGCGCAATTACTGCTGGTATGGCATTTGAAGCGATGAACCACATGGGCGATGTAAACCCTAACGTGTTAATTATCTTAAACGATAATGAAATGTCGATTTCAGAAAACGTAGGTGCCCTAAACAACCACTTTGCACGTATTTTGTCTGGTAGCTTCTACACCAATATTCGCGAAGGCAGTAAAAAACTTCTTTCGGGTTTACCGCCAGTGAAAGAACTTGCCAGCCGCATGGAAGAACACCTAAAAGGCATGGTCATTCCGGGCACATTCTTTGAAGAATTAGGCCTAAATTACATCGGCCCAATCGACGGTCACGATGTCAATATGTTGGTCGATACCTTACGTAATATGCGTAACCTTAAAGGCCCTCAGCTACTGCATATTAAAACGCAAAAAGGTAAAGGTTATAAACCTGCTGAAGCGGATCCAATTGGTTACCATGGCGTACCAAAATTTGATCCGAGCATGTCTAAATTACCAAAATCAAAACCTGGCGCTGCCACATTCTCAAATGTGTTCGGTGACTGGCTTTGTGATATGGCAGCACAAGATGACAAGCTAATGGCGATTACTCCTGCTATGCGTGAAGGCTCAGGCATGGTTCGTTTTTCTAAAGAGTACCCAGCGCAATACTTTGATGTAGCAATTGCTGAGCAACATGCTGTAACGCTTGCAGCTGGTTTTGCTTGTGAAGGACTGAAGCCTGTTGTTGCTATTTATTCAAGCTTTTTACAACGTGCGTACGACCAACTTATTCACGATGTGGCATTACAAAACCTACCGGTTTTATTTGCTATTGACCGTGCCGGGATTGTTGGTGCTGATGGTGAAACTCACCAAGGTGCTTACGATTTAAGCTTTATGCGCTGTATTCCTAATATGATTATCATGGCACCAAGCGACACTAATGAGTGCCGCCAGATGCTGTATACAGGTTACCAATGCAATCAGCCTGTTGCCGTACGATACCCACGTGGTAGCGCAGGCAATTGTGATGTTGAATCAACAATGAGTGCGATTGAAATTGGTAAGGCGCGAAGTATCAAACAAGGTAGTAAAGTGGCAATCTTGTCATTTGGTACGCTACTAGAAAACGCCAAATCAGCTGCTGAAGAGCTTAATGCAACAGTGATTGATATGCGCTTCATTAAGCCTCTTGATACAGAGACTATTAGCGAGTTGTTGAGTAGCCACGATGTAATTGTTACCCTAGAAGACAACGCCATTGCTGGCGGTGCGGGTTCTGCTGTGAATGAGTACTTAGCTGCAATTAAAGCAAATGTGACTATCTTGAACTTAGGTATTCCAGATGAATTCATTAAGCATGGTACTCAAGACGAAATGCACGCCGAAATGGGCTTAGATGCAAACGGTATCTTAACTAGCATCAAAGAGTTTATGGCCTAAGCCGTACACTAATAAAACTAAAAAGGAGCCTTAAGGCTCCTTTTTTGTCATCGTTTATATTAGCGCATCCAAACCTTAATATCAGCAAGACCTGTTTCTTGAAGAACACCCAGTTGTTTATCAACATTATTATTTTGCTCAAACTCAAAAGCATCTAATTGTTCATCAAAGGTAATATTTGCAACGCCATCACCACCGCGCTTTTTCACTTGGTGTAGCGCGATATCAGCTAAATTAACAGACGTTTCCCAGCCAATCACTTGACCACCCAATAAAGGTAATGGATAGAAAGACCAGCCAATAGACGCAGTGATGGTGGTCGATTCCCCATTTGGTAGCCTAAATGGGTTTGCTGCAATTGCTTCACACAAGTCAGCAACATAATTGTCTATAGCTGTACGTTTGAAATCACGTAATAAGAGTAAAAACTCATCGCCACTCCAGCGTGCGACATAGTCTGAGCCTTGTGTCCGGCTATTCAACAATGTCGCCATTTGCTGTAAACAACTATCGCCTGCAAGTGGTCCATAGGAATCATTGATGCGGCTAAAGTTATCAAGGTTAATTATCAGTAGCACCAACGACTTACCCTGTGCTTGCAATGATTGCGAATTACGTTGGAAATGTTCAATATCTTTAGGGAGCTGATCAAACAAGAAGCGACGACTACGAAGCCCCGTTAGCTCATCTGAGTGACTGACTAACTTAAGCTGAGAATTTACTTGATTGAGCTTATCGTTGGCTTCACGAAGCTCTACGGTGCGCTCTGTTACTAAGCTTTCAAGTGCTAATTGTTTACGCTTCTCTTGCGCCCTAAACACCCAAAACACGAGGTAGAACAGTAAAATAAAACTACTTGTGATCAAGAGTCTAAAGTAAATGGTCTCGTCAAAGCGACGTGGAACAACGAATGTGTACTCGGTACGACGAGCCTTTTGCCAATCTTCACCACCACGTTTGGCTTCAAGCTGAAACAAAAATGCCCCCGGAGGTAAATTTGTATAAATAGCCTCACGGCGGGTGTTTGCATAGCGCCAATCACTGTCTAAACCACTCAGTCGATATCTAAACTCAATACTTGAAGGAGCAAAATAATCAATTGCGGTATATTTGATTGTCACATCGCGCTCATCAATTTGTAGCTCAGGTTTATCACCTAAAGTAGCGGTACTTAAGCTTCGCAGCGGCGTAATAATACTTTCAATACGCGGCTTAAGCGCTTGCACACCAAAAAGCTCAACACTCTTAGGTATTTCAACTACCCCTTGTAAGCTTGGGTACCAAATAGAGTTACCTGTGTCTGCTACAGCATCATGGCCAAGACCAGCACAGCACTGACTGGCTTTACCATCTAATTGTCGGTCAAATGATGAGATCACTTGCTCTACTTTTAAGCTCTCTATATCAGTACCAAATTGCTCTACCGGCATGCGGTAAACGCCCTTCATGGTACTTACCCAAATACGTTTTAACTGTTTGTCATAAACAAGGCTGAAAATCGAGCCGTACGGTAGGCCGTCTGTTGCATCAAGTTGACGCCACTGACCTTGGGTGCTGCGATAAAATAAACCATCGTTAAGAGAGCCAATTAATATCCCCACCCCTTCAATATTTAAAATACTGGTGACATAAGCGCTTTCTAAACTGGTTTGGTCACCAATTTTTTCAATACCACGGTCAGTAAAGTAATAAGCCCCTTTACTGGTACCTATTAAGCCAAAATTTTGCTCATCAAGCACATAGGTAATAAATTTACTGCTCAAGAACGCATTGTAAGCAAAAGGTGTTAAGCCACCGTAACTTAAACGGTACATACCGCGACCAGTACCGAGCCAAAAACCGCCTTTACTAGAACGGCTAATTGCGAATACAGGGTTATCGCGCAGTGCTCGTCCTGGCACTGTATACAAGGTTTGATTCTCATAGTAAAAAACACCGCGACCTGTAGCAATGTATAAGCGATCACCATCAAACTGCAAATCGTGAACTGCAGCCCGACCAAACTGATTACTTGGTATTTGATTTACAAAATTCTTATTGTAATCGAAGTAGCCGACACCACTGCGGTTAGCCACCCATAGTTTGCCATCAGGTGCTTGGCTAATCGCCATCACCGCTTCTGTCATATTTGAAATAGCTGAGTGGCGCTCAATACGCCCTTCGTGAGCAAGCCATAACCCCTCACTGAAACTTGCCAGCCAAATATTATTTTGATTATCACGGAAAATATCTGCAAACCAAATACTTTGATCAAGCTGACTTGGCTCAACCCATTGCCAGTCCCCAGAGTTATCTCTAAAGAGTAAACGGCCATAAGTTGAAATCCACAACGCTCCATCTGAGTCGCTCATAAACTTGTAAACGGCAGAGTTACTCGCGTTAGGAAGTGGGAATGGACGCAGCTCGTCATCTAAATCAAGAAAGTAGGCACCAAGCTCAGAGGCAAGGTATAAATTACCCTCAAGCCACGCCATATCATGAATGATGGTTTGCGCTAGGCGCTCAGGGAGAGAGACTTTTGCGGTAAGTTCTAAGCGCAGCTTTGCAAAATCAGATGAAGTATTAGTTAAACGCAATAAGTGACGCTCGTTAACCAGCCAAATACCCTCTGGCGACAACGCCATTTGGCTCACTGAACCAACTATTTGCGTGATTGCCGTAGCATTTGATACTGGCACGACTAACGCAGAGTTTTGGTTTAGGGTGACTTGATTTCGTGCAACATAATAAAGGCCGTTGGCTGCAATCCAGATACTGCCTTTAGAGTCTTCAAGAATGTCGCGCACCGGGCCTTTAACATTAAAGGTTTGCGACATCATCGTTCTTGGATCGAGGGTTACTATCCCGTTTTTAGTGCCAACCCAAAGTAACCCCGTACTATCAACTAATAGCTTGTTAATACCATTACTTGGCAAGAAATCACTATTTTGTGTGTTGAAGTTGGTGAAAGTATTACCATCAAAGCGGCTCAAACCGAACTGAGTACCCAGCCACATGTAGCCTTGCTCGTCTTGAGCGATGCTCTTAAGAGATTGAGATGGCAAGCCGTTTTGGATATTCCATTGTTTGACGACGTAGTCAGTAATAGATGCAAACGCAGGCATACTGCATAACACCAACAAACAGACAACTAAAAATCGCATCATATACTTGCCACCAAGTAACACTGTATTAATCGTTTAAAAGGGTAAATAGCCAGCTTTAAACAAAGCCTGTACACAAATTAATGAAAAAATACCTGCTAAAATATCATCAGCCATGATGCCCAAGCCACCGTGTAAACGCCTATCGAGAATACGAATAGGGCCTGGTTTAGCGATATCAAAAAAGCGGAACAATAAAAAACCAACTAACAATGACTGCCAACTAAGTGCAGCACCAATCATGGTGATATAATAACCAGCAACTTCATCCCAAACAATGGCAGGATGATCATGCACCCCTAAGTCATCTGCTGTTTTACCACAAGCCCAGATACCAAATACGCTGATCACAATTGCAAATACAATCTGTAACCATAGCGGAAAGTACATGGTTGTAAAAATAAATGGTAATGCAGCAAAAGTACCAAAGGTGCCAGGTGCTTTAGGTGCTAGGCCTAAACCAAAACCCAAACCAAATAATTGATGTGGGCGTTTTAAATTAAATAATCGGTTACTACTCAAACCGGCTCCTTTGCAAAGTGTTGAAACCCTTTACCTTGATAGTTAAATTTTTCACCATCAAGTAGTAGTTCAATTTCACTTTCGCCACTTTTTATTTGCCCAACACAGCTGGCTTCGACGCCATATTGACGAAGTTTCATATCAACCATGCTTTTATTGCTTTCAGGCACAGTAAAAAGTAATTCGTAATCGTCGCCGTAATTTAAAATATAGTCAAACTGTTCAGGGCGTGGAATTGATGCGCTGACAGCATCAGACACAGGTACTTTATCAACATGGATCACTGCACCGACTTGCGAAAGCGCCAATACATGACCTAAATCAGCTAATAAACCATCAGAGATATCGATGGCAGCAGAAGCCGCACCTCGTAATACCTGCCCAGCTGCAACTCGCGGAGTCGGGTAATCGAAACGATTGTTTAAATAACTCAAATGCTCAGGCGCGATGTCGAAACCTTGCTTACGTGCTTCGATCGCAACACCGGCGTCGCCCAGTGGACCGGTCACATAAATCCAATCACCTACCTTTGCGCCGCTGCGACGCAATGCTTTGCCTTCAGGCACAATACCTTTGGCACAAATAGTAATTGTGAGCGGACCTTGTGTAGTGTCTCCACCGATGATTTGCACATTAAAGTATTCCGCAATTTCATGCATACCTTCTGTGAACTGCTCAATCCATTCCATATTCACTTCAGGCAGGGTCAATCCTACTGAAATCCAGGTAGGTTCAGCACCCATTGCAGCCAAATCACTTAAGTTAACAGCTAACGCCCTATGCCCAAGGGCGCGAGGAGAAATGTCATCAAAAAAGTGTACACCTGCAACTAATGTGTCGGTTGTCACAGCCAATTGACAATTTTCTGGCACAGTGACCAACGCACAATCATCACCTATACCAAGGTTTACATCACGACGGATGATACCGCGACCTTTAAAGTAACGGTTAATTAATTCAAATTCCTTCATTCACAAAAAAGCCGGCCCAAGCCGGCTCTCCTTTACGGGGCTACTTACTTACGCAGCTCTTTAACTGCTTTATCAAGTACACCGTTGACAAACTTATGGCTGTCTTCAGCACCAAACATTTTAGCAAGCTCAATACCTTCATTGATTGCTACTTTGTATGGAACGTCTTCACGGAATTTCAGCTCATAGCCAGACAGACGTAAAATTGCTTTTTCGACCATGTCTAACTCATCTGCTGGGCGTGCTAAATGTGGCGCAACGATTTCATCTAATTGCTTACAGTTAACAACAACACCGCGTGCTAGGTCTTTGAAATATTCGACGTCGATTTTAGTCACATCATTTTCAATTAACATTTGCTGTTCAATATCAGCAATTGGGTTACCGCTTAACTGCCAAGAGTATACGGCTTGAAGTGCTAAGATACGTGCTTTACGTCTTGCTGCTGGTTTCACAGAGATTCCTTAAACTTAAATTTTGTCTAACACATTAACCATTTCAAGCGCACCTAAAGCAGCTTCGCCACCTTTGTTACCCATTTTGGTACCTGCGCGCTCAATTGCTTGCTCAATGCTTTCAGTGGTTAATACGCCAAATGCAACCGGGATATCATACTCAAGTGATACTTGTGCAAGACCTTTGTTTGATTCGCCAGCGACTAAATCAAAGTGTGGTGTACCACCTCTGATCACAACGCCTAGAGCGATGATTGCATCGTGTTCTTTCTTTGCTGCAACGCGTTTCGCTGCTAAAGGTAATTCAACGGCACCTGGTACGTAAACAACAGTAATGTCGTCGTCAGATACGCCACCTGTGCGCTTAAGCTCATCAACAGCACCTGCTAATAGGCTGCTACCAATAAAGTCATTAAAGCGAGAAATGACAATGGCAAACTTTTTGCCCGGTGCGTATTTGTTACCTTCAATAATTTTCATTTAATAACCCTAAAAAATAAGTTTAAGCGGTTGCGATTGCGCAAAAATTACGGCGCATAATACCACAAAAATATAAAAGTAGCCTAGTTAACCTGAACTCTGGCTAATAAATCTAACTCTAGTGGCCACTCGTAACGCTAACCGCATTGAATTTAAATAAAATTACGAGTAAACCTCTTAATTAAATTACGCGTTAATTAAGATTGCGGCTCAACGTAGTCAACCACTTCTAAGTGGAAACCTGATAGTGCATGGTATTTTTTCGGACGGCTCATTAAGCGCATTTTTTCAATACCTAAATCAGCCAAAATCTGCGAGCCCACACCGACAGTACGCGATGTCCCTTGGAATTTACGATGATTTACATTTTCACCCGCATCTTCGGCAGCAAATGCTTTTACCATTGCTTCAAGGTCTTCAGTTGATTCTTGCTTACCCAAAATCACCAGCACGCCATTGTGTTCTGCAATGTAAGCCATCGCATCCGATAAGCCCCAACTGCGATCAGCACTACGATCAGATAATAAAATATCATTGAAAGTACTTTGTAAGTGAACACGAACAAGCGTTGGTTCTTCTTTCGATACTTCACCTTTTTGTAAAACATAGTGAAGTTGACCATCAATGGTGTCTTTGTAGGTAACTAAATCAAACTCACCGTGATCTGTTGGCAGTTTACATTTAGCAACACGCTCAATGGTGGTTTCGTTTAGGTTTCTGTATTCAATTAAATCTGCAATAGTGCCAATCTTTAAGCCATGCTCTTTTGCAAAAATTTCAAGATCTGGACGACGTGCCATGGTGCCATCGGCATTTAAGATTTCAACGATCACTGACGAAGGCTCAAGACCCGCTAAACGAGCTAAATCACAACCGGCTTCGGTATGACCTGCGCGTGTTAACACGCCACCTGGTTGCGCCATAATTGGGAAAATATGCCCAGGTTGTACGATATCGCTCGGCACGGCACCTTTGGCAATAGCTGCTTGAACTGTACGTGCTCGGTCAGCTGCTGAAATACCTGTCGTTACGCCTTTCGCTGCTTCAATCGACATAGTGAAGTTAGTTGAAAAAGCAGCACCGTTATTTTTAACCATTAACGGCAAATCTAACTGCTGGCAACGCTCTTGCGTCATCGTTAAACAAATTAAACCACGACCGTGTGTTGCCATAAAATTGATAGCATCAGCACTGATATGCTCTGCTGCGATGATTAAATCGCCTTCATTTTCTCTGTCTTCATCGTCCATTAAAATAACCATTTTACCGGCTTTAATGTCATCGATAATTTCTTGCGCGCTGTGTAGATTCATAATGTGCCCATGAGAGTATGATTAATAGTGACGTATCTTTGCTTATTTAATAAAACCAGCTTGTGCTAACAAGCTCATTGATATGTCTGAACGGGAAGGTTGTTCGGCCCCTTTTATTAGGCGCTCTAAATAGCGAGCAATCTGGTCAACTTCTAGGTTCACCTGAGTACCCACTTGAAATTCTGCAATCGTTGTTTGCTCTGCGGTATGCGGAACAATAGTCAACTTAAAGCGGTTTTGCTCGACCTCGTTGACCGTTAAACTAATACCATCAATACATACCGAACCTTTGTAAGGAATGTACTTCATTAAATCATTGTCAGTACTTAGCCAGTACTCTGTTGCACGAGCATTAGGACTGATACTTTCTACAGTCGCAATACCATCAACATGACCAGATACTAAATGCCCACCTAAGCGAGAAAGTGGTTGCATGGCTTTTTCAAGGTTAACTGTTTGACCTTTTTTATAGTGAGCAAAGCCCGTTAAGCTGATTGTTTCGTTTGATAAGTCAGCACTAAAACCATCGCTATGTTTAGCGACAACCGTCAAACACACACCATTGGTGGCAATACTGTCACCGAGCTTAACGTCTTTCATATCCAAATTAGTGCTTTGAATACGAATAGCTAGGTCACCTTGCTTTTGTGTTAGTTCAACAATTTTACCTGTTGCTTCAATAATTCCAGTAAACATAGTGCTACTCTTTATTTTCAATGTGTGTGGCTTGCTTTGCTTTTGTCGCTGTTAAGCGAATATCGTCGCCAATCATCACTGTATCAGTAAAGGTCAGTTCAGTGATATCACTCATCATGGTAACTTCTGCAAAGTTTAGTAAGCTTTTGCCCATATCACCTATTAACTTAGGGGCAATATAAACAATGTATTCATCAATTAAATCTTGCTCAGCAAATGCACCGGCAAGGGTCGCACCTGCTTCGAGCCAAATATGGTTAAATTGCAGCTCAGCAAGACGCTTTAAAACCGCTGATAGATCAACTTTATTATTAACTGCTGGTACAACTTCGTGTTTAACAAAGTGAGGCCATTGATGCTGTTTATCAAGCGATGTAGTGAAAATAATCACCGGACTTTCAATGCTAAATAATGCAAGTTCAGGCGTTAACCTATTTTGTGAATCAATAATCACACGAGTAGGTTGACGCAAAGGCAGTGACGTTGGCATATCAATTGGCAGCTCATCAATGCGTACATTGAGTTTGGCATTATCAGTCATAACCGTATCTGCACCAGTGAGTACCACGCAACTTTGGGCACGAAATGCTTGCACATTTTGGCGCGCTTTAGGCCCTGTGATCCATTTACTTTGGCCATTATTTAGCGCAGTTTTACCGTCTAAACTGCAAGCCATTTTACAAATCACATATGGCAACCCAGTTTCCATGCGCTTTAAAAAGCCTTTGTTTAAATCGCGAGCTTGTTGTTCAAGTAAACCTGATGCTACAGCGATACCTGCATCTGCTAAAATCTGTAGACCGCGACCACTCACAGCTGGGTTTGGGTCGACCATGGCAGCTATAACTTTGCTAACACCCGCAGCTTTTAAACCTTCGGCACAAGGCGGTGTGCGTCCATAATGACTACAAGGTTCTAAAGTCACATATGCGGTGGCACCTTTTGCATTGTCGCCAGCCACTGCCAGAGCATTAACTTCAGCATGGCCCTGCCCTGCTAGTTGATGAAATCCTTCACCGACTATTTCGCCATCTTTAACCAGTACACAGCCAACATTAGGGTTTGGTGTTGTAGTAAAACGACCTTGTTTAGCAAGCTCTATGGCGCGTGCCATATAAGCCGTATCAAGTTCTGTGAATGACATAGTTAATCACCTAAACGAGCGATTTCTTCACCAAACTCGCGAATATCTTCAAAAGAACGGTAAACTGATGCAAAGCGAACATAAGCCACTTTATCTAGTTTTTTTAGTGACTCCATAATGCACTCACCAATTAAATGGCTAGAAATTTCACGTTCACCCGTGGCACGAAGCTGAGATTTAATAATGTTGACCACTTCATCGACCTGCTCGGTGCTGACAGGGCGTTTTTCTAGCGCACGATGCAAGCCATTGAGTAATTTGTCTTCATTAAATGGTTCACGACTACCGTCTTGCTTTATGACTCTTGGCATCACAAGTTCTGCGCCTTCAAAGGTGGTAAAACGTTCGTGACATTCGTTACATTCACGTCGACGCCTAACCTGGTGGCCGCCGCCAACAAGTCGAGAATCAATTACTTTAGTATCTTTTGCGGTGCAAAAAGGACAATGCATAGAGTTCAGCTTCCGTTTATTAAAAACAAAAAAGGCCGCTTATTAAGCGGCCTTTATAATAGCAAAAAACAACGCTATTGTTATCTTAATTACGGTTTAACCAATAATTAAGCGTAAACTGGTAATTTTTTACAGATAGCTTTAACTTTCTCTTTTACTTCAGCTTGTACAGACTCATCATTGATGTTGTCTAGTACGTCACAGATCCAGCCAGCAAGCTCTTTTGACTCAGCTTCTTTGAAACCACGGCGAGTAATAGCTGGAGAACCAATACGAAGACCAGACGTTACGAACGGTGAACGTGGGTCGTTAGGAACTGAGTTCTTGTTTACAGTGATGTTAGCGTTACCTAGTGCAGCGTCAGCATCTTTACCTGTGATATCTTTATCGATTAGGTCAAGAAGGAATAAGTGGTTGTCTGTTTTACCAGAAACAACTTTGTAGCCACGCTCTTGAAGAACTTCAACCATAGCTTGAGCGTTCTTTACCACTTGAGCTTGGTACGCTTTAAATTCTGGTTGTAATGCTTCTTTGAAAGCAACTGCTTTAGCAGCGATGATGTGGCATAAAGGACCACCTTGACCGCCAGGGAATACTGCGCTGTTTAGCTTTTTGTAGATTTCTTCATCACCACATGCAGAAACGATTAGACCGCCACGAGGGCCCGCTAATGTTTTGTGAGTTGTCGTAGTAACAACGTGTGCGTGAGGGATTGGGCTTGGGTATACACCCGCTGCGATAAGACCAGCAACGTGAGCCATATCTACGAATAAGTATGCACCAACTTTGTCAGCGATTTCACGGAATTTAGCCCAATCAACGATACCTGAGTATGCTGAGAAACCAGCGATGATCATTTTTGGTTTGTGCTCTAATGCTAGCGCTTCAACTTGAGCGTAATCAATTTCGCCTGTTTCGTCATTTAGGCCGTATTGAATTGCATTGTACGTTTTACCAGAAAAGTTAACGTGTGAACCGTGAGTCAAGTGACCACCATGAGCTAAGCTCATACCTAGTACTGTGTCATGTGGCTGAAGAAGTGCTTGGAAAACAGCTGCGTTTGCTTGTGAACCCGCATGCGGTTGAACGTTAGCGTAATCAGTACCGAATAATTCATTAGCACGGTCAATTGCTAGCTGCTCAACAACATCAACATGTTCACAACCGCCATAGTAACGTTTGCCTGGGTAACCTTCAGCATATTTGTTGGTAAGCTGAGAACCCTGCGCTTCAAGTACGCGTGGGCTACAGTAGTTTTCAGACGCGATCAGTTCGATGTGCTCTTCTTGACGAGCCGTCTCTTTAGTGATGGCTGCAAATAACTCTGGATCGAAATCCGAAATATTCATGCTACGTTCTAACATGGGGTCTCCTAAGGCAACGTGTATGGTATTTTTTGAAGGCTATATTGTACGCTTAAAACGCACTTTTGCCTATCTTGTAAAGATGAACATATTTAAACAGGGATTGAATTTATTTCACAGTGTTTTAATAATGATATTTTTTTATTGATACATAATAAAAATTTATAAATTTAAAACATTACATATATTTTTAAAATATGATTTAGCGTAAAAAGTTCATCATGCGTTTGCATATGGGCACAATGAAACTAAGCTTGTAATACAAACCCAGATCAAGGATGTTTTGAGTCAATGTTAGCCAAGCCCATTTATGAACTTGTTCCCTACTGCTATTTGTTTTTAGGTATTGCCTGTATCGTCATACCTCATGAGCTGCTCTACACACTCATTGGTATTGTGTTATTTTTGCTGGGTGCAAACATATGGCGAATGCGCTCAGAAGCGCGAAGACGAGATCAAAAAAGTCAGCGAATTAAACAAAGAAGAGCGCGCTATTACTATGAATTTAAACCCTTTATTTTATTCATTAGTGCTCTGACTTTAACACAATGGACGCAAAACGAGATCATCTTATTAAGCTGCGCTTTGCTATGTTTTAGTGCGTTAGTGATAATTGCAATGCGATTATTGAACCGCCACAGCCATTCATTATCACATTAAAAAAGAGCGGCAATGCCGCTCTTTTAATTACTTTAAGCTAGTTTATTTAAAAGCTCTGTTCTCAATAGTTGATAATCATGCTTGATGTCTTCTGCTAAACAAGGCTTTGCAAGGGCATCTGCTAGAGGCTTAGGCATTGCTAACTCAATACCTAAAATATCTTCAACACTTTCTTTAAATTTAGCAGGATGTGCCGTTGCTAAAAATATACCGGCACTGCCATCTGCTAAATTTTCTTTTAAGCCTTGATAAGCAATCGCTGTATGAGGTTCTGCGATATAACCCGTTTGATGAATTTTTTTCATCACTTCTTTGGTTTCTTCTTCGCCAACACAACTTGAGTAAAAGTCATCATAGCTAAACCAATTATTATCCAACATAAATTGAACACGTGGCCAGTTATTCGGTTTACTCACATCCATTGCGTTTGATAATGACTCAAGCGTTTCGTTAGGTGCCCACTCTTTGCTTTGTAAAAAACGTGGCACAGTGTCATTTTGGTTGGTTGTTGCACTCAATTTTGCGACAGGCATACCAAGTACAGCACCAATCATCGCAGCGCACACATTACCAAAGTTACCACTTGGTACTGAGATATGTGCCTTGCTACGCTTTTCTTTTGGCAACTGGGCTATTGCTTCAAAGTAATAACACACTTGAGCGACCAAGCGACTGATATTGATCGAGTTAGCTGAGTTAAGGCCAAGTTTTTGTTTTACTTCATCGTCTAAAAACGCATTTTTGACCATGCTTTGACAGTCATCAAAACTACCATCAACTGCATAGCAGTGAATGTTATTGCCAAGTGTGGTGAACAGTTTTTGCTGCGCTAATGAAATTTTACCTTTCGGATACAGAATAACTACATCAATATTTGGCTTGTTATAAAACGCATGAGCAACGGCGGCTCCTGTATCACCCGATGTTGCCGTTAAAATCGTTACTTTTTCGCCTTGGTTAAACTGCGCCAAACACTCAGCCATAAAACGACCACCAAAGTCCTTAAAGGCAAGCGTTGGACCATGAAAAAGCTCTAAGCAATACATGTCTTTTTCAACTTCAACCAATTTCACATCAAAGTTAAACGCATTTTGCACCATCTGTGCAACAGTATCGGCAGGCAGCTCATCACCAATCAGGTGTGATAAAATTTTGCTGCTACGGCTAACAAAGTCCAAATCAAGTAGCGCATCAACATCTTTGATAGGCGTTAAGCTATCAGGAAAAAAGACACCTTGATTACGCCCTAACCCCGTTTTTACCGCTTCAACAAACGACACCTGTTGTGATTCATCTTTTAAATTATGTAATTGCATGTTGTTTCCTTAAATTCTTTAAAGCTCTCGTGTGCCAAGCTGATCGAGTTGACAGATGTGGCTGAAACCCTGCTCATTAATGTAATTATCGTTCAGCCAAGCTGCGCATTTTTCTGCAGCATCTAAACTTTTACACACGGTGAATAATGTTGGGCCTGCACCCGAAATACTGACGATTTCGGCACCAAGCTCTGGTAATGCTTGTTTCGCTTCGGCAAAACCTTGAATAAGGGGTGCTCGATGCGGCTCGGCTATTTCATCAGTCATGATTGATAGCGCAGCATCAAAGCGTCCCGTTAGCAGTAAACTGCTAAAAGCCGAAAGACGTTGTGCAAATTCAACACTGTCATGCATTGATAATTGTTTTGGCAGTACTGAGCGTGCTTTTGCGGTATTTAGCGAAAAGCCAGGAAAAGCCGCCACGTAATACCATTGATTATCAACAGGTAACGAAATTGATTTATTGGGAATGAGTTCGCCAGTTAATTGCAAGCCACCTAAGTAGCATGGTGTGATGTTATCGTAATGACGGCCGCCACTAACCATAGCTTCAAAATCAGCCATCAATTCGATGAGTTGCTCTTGTGATAAATTGGTTTGTGCAAATTTATCAAGGGCTGCAAAGGCTGCCACCACAGAGCAAGCACTTGAACCTAACCCAGAGCCAATAGGTAGATTCTTTTTAAGTTCAAGTTTTACCGCTGGCATAGCAGGCGCAACGTGTTCTTTAAAGTGAATTAAACATTGATATGCTAGGTTTTCTTCTGCATTGGCAGGCAGTTTATGGGCATAGTCGCCAGAGCATACAAAAGTGTCTTGCTCAGCAGGACTTACTTCAACTACATCACCTAATAAAGTGCCATCGATGGGCGCTAAAGCAGCGCCTAATGCGTCAAACCCAACTGCAAAATTGCCGATAGAAGCAGGTGCATATACACGGATCATAACCTGCTCCTATCGTGTTAATGTTTTGAGGATGTCAGCAAATACACCTGCTGCTGTTACTTCAGCACCAGCACCATAGCCACGAATCACGAACGGACGTGGTTGATAGTATTGACTTAAAATTGCTAATGCATTTTCACCATCGCGAATATCATAAAGTGCGTGACTGCTATCGACAGCCTCAATACCGACTTTACAATGACCATTTTCAATTGTGCCTACATAACGTAGAACTTTACCTTCACTGGCTGCACTTTGAATGCGGTCGTTAAATTCAGCATCTAGACTAGGTAGCTTCGCCATAAACTCATCAACAGAGTCGCCTTCTGCAAACCCTTTTGGTAATACAGACTCTACTTCGATATCGCTCAGTTCTAACTCAAGACCTGATTCACGAGCGATAATCAACAGCTTGCGGGCTACATCTGTGCCCGATAAGTCATCACGCGGGTCTGGCTCAGTAAAACCACTTTCTTTCGCTTTTAATGTTGCTTCGCTAAGTGATAAACCATCCTGAAGCGCACCAAACATATACGATAATGAGCCCGATAGAATACCGCTGAACTTAATTAGTTCGTCACCTGCACCAAATAATGATTTGAGATTATCAAGTACCGGTAAGCCTGCACCTACGTTTGTTTCGTATAAAAACTTACGGTTATTCTTTTGTGTCGCTGCAACTAAATCTTGGTAGTACGCATACGAGCTAGTATTGGCTTTTTTGTTTGCCGCAACCACATGGAAACCTGCATTTAAGAAATCAACATATTGCGCAGCAAGTTTATCGGCTGAGCTACAATCAACAATTACAGGATTAATAAGGTGGTTTTGTTTTACAAATTGCTCAACTAAATTAAGGTCGAAGCCTTGTTCAGAGGCTGCGAGTTTATCCTGCCAACCATCAAAAGCGATACCTTCACTGTCTAGGTATAACTGTTTTGAATTCGCAACACCGTATAAATTAAGCTTGATATTACGCTTTTCGAGCCACGCTTGTTGACGCTCTAATTGCTGGATAAGCTCTTGCCCAACTAAACCACAACCAAGTAAAAACACGTCGATTGATGGGATGTGAGTAAAGAAGTTCTCGTGACACACTTTTACTGCGTCGTTGCATAGCTCACCGTCAATCACTGCTGAAATAGCACTTTCAGTTGAATCTTGTGCAATAGCTACAATATTCACTTGTGCTTGAGCTAATGAAGCAAAGAACTTGGCCGCTAAACCTTTGTGAGCACGCATGTTATCACCCACTAAAGTGACAATTGCAAGGTTACGTTGTACTTGTACTGGCTCGATTAAACCAGCTTGCGATTCTAATTCAAAGGCTGTTTGCAGTGCTTCAAGAGCTAACGATAAATCACTCTCATGCACACAAAAGCTGATACTAAATTCACACGAAGATTGAGTAATTAATACGATTGAGACATTGTCATGAGCCAAGGCATTAAATACTTTTGATGCCATCCCCACTTTACCCTTCATACCAGGCCCTGACACCGTCAACATAGCGAGGTTTTGTAAACGTGATAACGCTTTAACTGGCTCGTTAGATACACTGTCGTTACTGATCACAGAACCTTCGGCACGTGGGTTATGAGTATTTTTAATCTCGCACGGCACACCCGCTTTGGCACAAGGTAAAATCGTTTTCGGGTGCAATACTTTCGCACCAAAATAAGAAAGCTCCATCGCTTCTTTATAAGATAGCGAATCAACTTTAGAAGCTTTTTTAATATAACGCGGATCTGCGTTGTAAACACCATCAACGTCAGTCCAGATTTGGCATACATCAGCGTCTAAACACGCCGCAGCTATTGCAGCAGAATAATCAGAGCCATTACGACCAAGAGTAGTCAATTCACCTTGCTCATTCGCAGCAGTAAAGCCCGGCATAATATAAATAGTGCTTGGGGCAGCTTTTAACGCTTCTTGAAAACGTAATTTGCTTACATTAAGGTCAGCCTCTGCATCAATGTAGCCACCCACTGAAGCAATACATTCTGTTGCTTCTAAATAACGTGCATTGCTTTGTTTGAGCATACATTCCATTAGAGCAACACTAATACGCTCACCAAAGCTAATTACATAAGCGCGTACTTGATCTGGACAACATTTTAATAGCGCCACTCCATCAAGCTTATTTTTTAACTCACTTAAGTCTGGCCAGTTTGCTACTTGACCATAGTCTGCTTCTACCGCCGATTTTAGCTGCTCACAGCGATTGATTAAATTCTGCCACTGCTCACTAAAGTCTTGACCTTGTTCAGCTGTACTTGCCAATGCAACCAAAGAGTCTGTCATGCCACCCGGTGCAGATAGCACTAATAACATTTCATCTTTCAGTTCTTCTTTGACTAACTGAGCTACCTGTTGCAAACATGCGTAGTCGGCCAAGGACGACCCACCAAATTTTAATACTCGCATTATTTATGTTTCCTCATTCCATAAACGAAAAAGGCCTGTGTTCTAGTGAACACAGGCCTATAATTTTGTTGCACCGACCTATGCCACTATCCCGTAAGGATGATGGTTGTAATAATAATGGTCGTTGCGTGATTAAATGTTTTCATAGTCTGTAGACTGCCTTAAAAACAGCCAAGATGTCAACCCTTAAAAAAAGATAAATTATGCATTTAAATAATTTTAAAAGTTAACGAATACCAAATTTATGCAAAGTAGCTTTTAAGCGCACAATATCTATCGGTTTATCAATGAAGTCAATTGCACCCAACTTTACTACTCTTTGCTTCATTTCTGCTTGAATATCAGCCGAAATAACGATAACAAAGCATTCTATTTTTTCTGCCTTGATTGATTCGAGCACTTCGATCCCATCGATTTCTGGCATTGTTAAATCTAGGCACAGCAAGTCAAAACTTTGCTCTCTTAACAAGGCAAGCGCTTCTCGACCATTTGAGGCTTGTTGAATATCAGCACTGAGACAATCATCTAAACAGCGCACAACCTGTTTTCTGGCTATTGTAGAGTCATCACAGACCAGCACGGTAAAATTAAGATTATCCATGAAATAAAATCTTCGTTGTCACAATTACAACGTAAAAAAAGTCTAAAATTAAATACGGTACAAATTTATAACACACTTTTATTAGTGCAGTAAGGCTAAGTTTATTAAGAAATTAGTAACAATTAATAAACTTCCAGTAAAAAAGGATATATTTATTTATTTTTAAGCATTTATTAGCTAACTTTAGAACTAGCTGAATGTATTAATCATGTCACCAAGGAGCTATGGATATTCCATGCTACAAAAAAGCCTGTCAAAAGAGTTATTAACAAATGTACTATCGGTCTACTTTCTACTTACTTTTGTAGTGACATGTGGACAGGTTATTGCTGAATACGTTAACACCAAAGATTACATTCGCGATGAACTAACAACACTGCAAAAAACCTTTAGTCGCAGTTTAACCCGAGCTATTTGGGAACTTAATGATAAACAGACTATTACGACCGCTGAAGGTTTATTAGCAATCCCCATGATTGAAGGCATTATTGTTCGTGACGATAGTGGTGAAGTTCTTTCGCAACTTGGCCGTTCTTTAGATATACATGAACTTTACAGCCAACAGTTAGTGCAAGAAGAAGCCATTATTGAGGACACGCCTTCAGGTTTGTTCGGTTATACATTTCCACTGATTTTTGAGTTTTCAGGTAAAACGACTCAAGTTGGTGATGTCACATTGTTCTCAAGTCGAGAAGTCGTTTTTAGTCGAATCATGATTTCTATCTACTTCTTGATTGGTAATGCAATGATCAAAACCACCTTTTTGATCTTTTTATTCTTACTTGCCTTTAGAAAAAGACTCACAGAGCCTCTTTCACAATTTACAGAACAAATCGAAGATTTAGAGCTCAATGACTTAGAAGGTCGTCATATTGAAGTGAAAACCACCGAGCGTAATGAGCTCAAAGTAATGGAAGAGTCATTCAATCGCCTTATCGACAAAGTTGTACTTTATCGTGAAGAGCTCGAGCACACACAAAAAGAGTTGTTAATCAGTAATGAAAAACTCGATCAACACAATTTGCAGTTAGAACAAGAAGTAGCTCGTAAAACGTCTAATTTGAGTCAAGCGATGATGGACTTACAAGAACAAAAATACGAGCTTGAAAAGCAAAAGCTTACGCTGACCGAAGAAATCGATTTACGTAAACAGACCGAACAAGAGCTGATTGCTAAACAAAACGAGCTGCAGCGTTACCTTGATGAACTCAACATGGCACAAGAGCGTTTAGTCGGCTCTGAGAAAATGGCTGCACTTGGTGGTCTAGTTGCTGGTATCACCCATGATGTAAACACGCCAATTGGCATTGGCGTGACTGCGACTTCATTTTTACAAGAGCGCCTTGATCAAATAGAAGCTGCATATAAAGACAAAACACTCTCGCCAAAAGCGTTAGAAGAATTTATTAATGATGCTAAACAAAGCACCAGCCTATTGACGAGTAACTTAGATAGAGCCTCGGAACTGGTTGCGAGTTTTAAACAAATCGCAGTAGACCAAGCTAGTGAAGCTGTGCGCACTATCAACTTTAAAGAGTACTTAGGTGAAGTCATTCGCTCTCTTCACCCTAAACTTAAGAAAACATCTCATCATATCAATTTAGATTGCCCTAGCGATTTGACCTTAAATTTACCAGCCGGTGCGATTAGTCAGATCTTTACGAATTTGATTATGAACTCTCTGATCCATGGTTTTGAAGGCATCGAAAGTGGCGTGATTGACATAATCATCAAAGATGAAGACGACGAAGTAGTTATCGACTTTAAAGAC
This sequence comes from Pseudoalteromonas sp. APAL1, assembly GCF_021532475.1. Taxonomy (NCBI): domain Bacteria; kingdom Pseudomonadati; phylum Pseudomonadota; class Gammaproteobacteria; order Alteromonadales; family Pseudoalteromonadaceae; genus Pseudoalteromonas; species Pseudoalteromonas sp. APAL1. The sequence goes on from NZ_JAKGAW010000034.1 coordinate 28,997, forward strand.
AACGGTAATGGCGTTTCGAAAGATCAGCTCGAAAAACTGTTTGACCCGTTCTTTACCACTAAACGTGACCAAGGCGGTAGTGGCTTGGGCACGCATATTACCTTTAACCTCGTTAAGCAGACGCTCAGTGGCGATATTGAAGTATCAAGCGAAGTAGGCAAAGGCTTGCATTACCATATTAGTTTTCCGAAAAACATGCCAAAACCACTTTCAATGTTTAACTCATAAGCAATTAGAGCTAATGCCGAAATGATTCATTTCGGCATCAGTTTTTTATTGTTATGATTGGGCAAATTTATTGAAAGGATTAGCCTAATTATGTGGTTTAGTAACCTTATCTGTTACCGTTTTAAACAAGACGTTTCATACTCTCAAGAAGACTTCGACAAAGCCCTAGAGCAAGATCTATTCCGCTCATGTACAGGCCAAGAGCTTTCAACTTTCGGTTGGACAAAAGCGTTCGGTAAGCATGGTCAAACTCTGTCTCATTTCTCTCAAGACAGCATTTTAGTATGCGCTAAGCGTGAAGAAAAAGTTCTGCCAGCCGCTGTTATCAATGAAATGGTGGCAGAAAAAGTTGAGCAAATCGAAGCCGAAGAAAACCGCCCAGTAAAGAAAAAAGAAAAAGACGAACTAAAAGAAAATATTCTGCATACTTTACTGCCTCAAGCGTTCAAAAAGTCGAGCCTACAGTTTGCATTTATTGACCAAAAGAATGGCTGGGTTGTGGTTAACAGCGCAAGCTTTAATAAAGCAGAAGAGCTTTTAGCCCTACTACGTAAATCTCTTGGCACACTGCCTGTGGTACCCGCATTTGCCAACTACGATTTAGATGTATTTTTAACTGACTGGTTAACTAATTTCAGTACCCCTGAGGGCTTTTCTATCGGTAACGATGCAGAGCTTGAAGAAGCCGATGACAGTGGCGCTCAGGTAAAATTAAAAGGCCATGACCTATCTTGTGATGAAGTTAAATCTCACCTAGAAAATGGTAAGCGCGTAACTAAGCTTGCTCTTGATTGGCAAGAGCGCGTTAAGTTCATGCTGCAAAACGATGGTTCTATTAAGCGCTTAAGCTATTCAGAAACATTAAAAGAAGAAAACGCCGACATTCCAAAAGAAGATATGGCGGTAAAACTTGATGCAGACTTTATCTTAGCATCAGAAGAAATTAAGCAGTTGCTAGAAGATCTGACCCAAGGCTTAGGTGACGCAGAAGATTTATAAAATTAACTCAGATAATGGTTAATATTAAAAGCGCGACTTGGTCGCGCTTTTTTGTTGTAGTTATTCAGTAAAAATTGCTTTTACTTCATTAAGCATGTCGTGATACTCATCTTCGTTGAACATATCAAGAGATTCAATCACACCTTTGTCCATGTAGGTTTGTAATGCTGCTGACTTATCAGAAACCTGTAAGATCCCTTCTAATATCGCGCCAATACGAATGAAGTCGACATAACATATATGCTCTGGACGATAGTTTGGATTTGCCCAACTTTCAGCAACTTCGACAAACTCATCAGTAAAGCCCCAAGCGCGCATAATTGCACCACCTACTTTACCGCCCAACTTTTGGATAGCATGAGCAAGGAAACTTGGGTTTGCGAATACTTCAGGATGCTTTTCAGCTTCAGTTAAAATTGGCAAGACACCAATGTTATAAACTAGTGCAGCCAAAGTAATTGTGTCGCGATTAAGCGAGGTTTGCTTATTTCTGCGTAGGAAGAAATCCATTAAAGTAATTGAGTGACACGCGACTTTAAGGGTTTTTTGCCACGCCTTATCCATATAGCCTTTGATCAACTCATTGTGCGACACAAACAGCTGCTCCATCGCCATTGCTGTGGCGATGTTTTTTATTTGTCGTAAGCCTATTCGTGTTACCGCTTGATGCAAATTGGTCACTTTTACTGAGCGCCCCATAAATGCACTATTAGCTACCTTTATCATTCGCGCAGATAATGCAGGGTCGTGTGAAATAACATCAGCCATGTCCATTAGGTTTACGTTTGGATTATCTGCAGCCTGCCTCACCTTCACTGCAACTTCAGGCAATGTAGGTAGTACTAATGTATCGTTATTAATTCTATCGACCAATATGGTCAGTAATGCATTTTCTGTTGACATATGTGTGCCATCCTCTTGGGGTAGCTCACTTTACAGGTAAGCTACTGACTGACATTATTAAATTAATTATAGTTTTAGTATTGACTAACTTAGCGCTAAAGTTAAGAAAATCACAGCAATAATCTATTTTTTATTATTAACTAATAATTTTAGGCTAAATACACCCCTAAATAGAGTAAACTTGTCAGGTACGCATCAGTTTTGCTTTAATGCGTGCTCGTTTTGTTTTCTAAACAATCACTCTCACCAAAAAATCGGGAACGGGCAAAAATGACATTAAATAAAATTAGCCAAGCACTTATCTTATCTGGCGCTGTTTTTCTTGGCGCATGTTCTGAACAACCAGCAACATCATCAGAAGCGAAACCTACAACTGAGCAAAGTGCTAAAGAAAATAACCCGCAACTTATTAATATCGATCGCAATCGTTTAGATATTTACACTGACTTTACCCTTACATCAGATTTAAGCCATCTAAGCGACAACCAAAAACAAATGATCGGTAAGTTAATTGATGCATCAAAAATCATGGATGAGCTATTCTGGCGCCAAGCATTTGGCGAGAATAAAGATGCTTTCCTTGCGAAAATTAATGATCAGAAAATACAAAAATTTGCTGATATCAACTATGGCCCTTGGGATCGCTTAAATGGCGATGAAGTCTTTTTATCTGGCTATGAAGAAAAAGCAGCTGGCGCTGAGTTTTATCCTCGTGATATGAGCAAAGAAGAGCTAAACAAAGCAATTTTAGATGATAAAACAGGGCTTTACTCTGTCATTAAGCGTGACGAAAAAGGTTTACTTTATAGCGTTGCTTATTCAGTAGAATACGCACAAGAGCTTGAAAAAGCGGCCAACTTACTGCGCGAAGCAAGCCAGCTTGCTGATGATAAAGAATTTGCAAATTACTTAAGCATGCGCGCAGATGCGCTTGTGACTGATGACTTTAGAGCTTCTGATTTTGCATGGATGGATATGAAAAATAACCCAATCGATGTGGTTATTGGTCCGATTGAAACTTACGAAGATCAGCTATTCGGTTATCGTGCAGCCTATGAGTCGTATGTGCTTGTTAAAGATCTTGCCTGGAGTGAACGACTAGCTAAGTTTGCGGCGTTTCTACCTGAACTGCAAAAAGGCTTACCTGTTGACGACAAGTACAAACAAGAGGTCCCTGGCTCTGATGCAGATCTGAACGCGTATGATGTAGTTTACTATGCTGGCCACTCTAATGCAGGTAGTAAAACAATTGCTATCAACCTACCAAATGATGAGCAAGTTCAACTAGAAAAAGGCACCCGTCGTCTGCAACTTAAAAACGCTATGCGTGCTAAATTCGATAAAATCTTAGTGCCTATCTCTGAGCAGTTGATTGTCCCTGAACAACGTAAACACATTACCTTTGATGCGTTCTTTGCCAACACAATGTTCCATGAAGTAGCGCATGGTTTAGGTATCAAAAACACGATTACCGATAAAGGTACTGTTCGCCAATCATTGCAAGAGCATGCAAGCGCACTTGAAGAAGGTAAAGCCGATATCTTAGGTCTTTACATGGTTGAGCAATTACTTAAGAAAGGCGAAATCACTGATGGTACATTAGAAGATTACTACATCACCTTTATGGCAGGTATCTTCCGCTCTGTACGTTTTGGTGCATCAAGCGCACACGGTAAAGCGAACATGATCCGCTTTAACTTCTTTGCTGAAGAAGGTGCTTTCTCTAAAAATGCTGACGGCCTATACAGCGTTAACATGGAGAAAATGAGCCTTGCAATGGAAAAACTGTCTCGCTTAATTCTTACCATTCAAGGTGACGGTGATTATCAAAAAGTGGATCAATTAATCGCCACTCATGGTGAAATTAAAGCAGAACTTGCAAAAGACTTAGAAAAACTAAGTAAAGCAAACATTCCTGTTGATGTTACCTTTAAACAAGGTAAAGAAGTATTGGGTCTATAAGTTTATTGCAGGCGCTCGCTTGCAGTAATTAATAGCAAAACTCAAATAAAAAACGCTGCCATGATGCAGCGTTTTTTAATGATGAGCGACAAAGCTGAGTTCATACTTTTTGTTCAAACGAACAATATCCCCGTTGATCAACATTTTTTGAAACTCAGCATTAAAAGCATTAATAAATTCATCGAGTTCACGACTTTTACTAAAACCAAAATAGCCTTGATTGACTGTCACGATTGGCGATAGCATAACCACTTTATCTTTAATATTTAAACTATCTATAACAGGTTTCGCAGCACGAGGGTGAGTCAGGATAACATCGACCCTGTCATACATTAATTGCAAAAAACTAGCCCTGACACTGGCGACCTCAGACAGCGACAAACTCGAAGCATTGCGTTTAAACTCATCACCATAGTTCCAACCGCGAATAACCCCAATAGTATCTTTTCGTAAACTGGCAAAATTACCTACCCACGTAACCTCACTATCCGGTTTGGTGTAAAAAACTATCGGGTCTTCGTAAAATGGTAAAGCACTATAATGCATGTACTGTTCACGCAAATGGGATTTGTATGGGCCAATAATGGCATCAGCATGGCCTTGTTCAACCATCTTCAAGGCACGTTTCAACGGCATAATATCAATAACTAGCGTATGACCCAACCGACGACATATTTCGTGAGCAATATCGGCACCAAGGCCGACCACCTGGCCTTGTTCATTATGTTCTAAAATCGATGGAAAATGGCTGCCAACAAAATAATAACTTTTCGCAACGCTAGGTGCTGAACTCAAAGCAAAGAGCACGACAAAAATATACATTTTCATTACGAGGTGCTCTTATATTCTTTCATTTATTTATCCTAGTTCATCCTAGCTATTTTACATCAATTAGAAGTGTGCTTTTAGCTGTTTAATTTGCTCATCAGTATAAGGGATGGCTGGGAGCTTGCCCCACACAGGCGCAGGCCATGCTGGGTCAGATTTAAAGCGCGCGATATGGTGAATGTGTAATTGTGGCACCATGTTGCCAAGTGCAGCCACATTCAATTTATCTGGTGTGAATACCTGTTGAATCAACTTACTAAGCTTAGCTGACTCTTGTAAAAAAACGATTTGCAGCTCTTCGGATAGATCAATGATTTCTCTTAACCCTGCCTGCCTAGGAACTAAAATGAACCACGGATACTGGCTGTCATTCATCAATAACACTTTGCATAACGGCCAATCAGCAAGTTCGATACAGTCTCGTGCTAGTTCTGGGGCCAAAGAAAACAGCATATCGGCATTTTTCATCAATAAATCCTTTGATAATGGGTAAACATCTCCTACTTTATAGCATTTTGTTGCAGTTGCCTAAGCTTACCATTACCATCGTGGCAGTTTTTATTCGAGCGAAGGTACCCTTGTGCTAAAAAAAATTAAATCTCTCTCACTCGCCTTGCCAGTCATTGCAACGGCACTCAATGTAAGCGCTGAACCACTGTCTCTTGAGCGAATTTTTGACGACCCTAGCCTTGCAGGCAAAGCCCCAGTACAACTTAAATTCTCTCCTGACGGTAGCCGAGTTACTTACTTGCAGGGGAAAGCGGATGACTATAACCGCTACGACCTATGGGAATACAATTTAAAAGATAACAAAAATCGCTTATTAGTTGACTCTGCAGCACTATTTTCTGGCCCAGAAAACTTATCTGACGAAGAAAAAGCCCGCCGTGAACGCCAGCGTATTTTTGGTAAAGGGATTTTAGAATATAAATGGTCAAAAGATGGTAAAGCGCTTTTATTTCCACTAAATGGTGATCTTTACTACTATGATCTTGCCTCTGCAAAAAGTCGAAAACTTACTGACACAGAAGCATTCGAAACCGATGCACGTTTCTCACCTAAAGGCCACTATGTGTCGTTTATTCGTGAGCAAAACCTATATGCACTTAACTTAAAAACGGGTCAAGAAATCCAATTAAGTAAAGATGGCGGCGGCGTAATTAAAAACGGCATGGCCGAGTTTGTTGCGCAAGAAGAAATGGGCCGTATGACTGGTTACTGGTGGTCTGGTGATGAGTCTAAAATCGCTTATACCCGTGTTGATGAAAGCCCAGTAAAAGAAGCGATCCGTAATGAAATTTACGCGGATGAAGTAAAGCTTTTTAACCAACGCTACCCGTTTACAGGTACCGACAACGTTAAAATTCAGTTAGGTGTTGTGAGCATTAACAACCAAAAAACTGACTGGGTTGATTTAGGCGACGATCAAGACATCTATATCGCTCGTGCAAAATGGTTAAAAGATAACAAAACGCTCTCTTACCAGTGGCAAGATCGTTCGCAACATAACTTAGAGTTACGTTTTTATAATAGCGACACTAAAAAGCAAACAGTTGCCCTAACAGAAACCAGTGATACTTGGATTAACTTGCACTTTGATTTGCAGTTCTTAAACGATAAGAAACATTTCGTTTGGGCATCTGAGCGCGACGGCTTTAAACACCTGTATTTGTATCGCACAAATGGTGAAATGATCCGTCAAATCACCCAAGGCGAATGGGTTGTTGATAGTTTAAAAGGTATCGACGAGAAAAAAGGCATTGTTTATTTTGCGGGTCGTAAAGACACAGCTCTTGAGAGCCATCTTTACAGTGTACCGCTATTCAAAAAAGGTGAAATTAAGCGCGTAACTGAGCTAGGTGCTTACCATAATGTGGTGATTGCTAAAGATAACAAAACCTTTATCGATAACAGCTCATCAGTGAATAAGCCTGGCTCAGCAGCATTACGTAAAATTAATGGCGAATTTATCACTTGGCTTGAAGAAAACAAGTTAGATAAGTCACACCCATTAACGCCTTACCTAGCTGATTTGATCACGCCTGAATACGGCACGTTAAAGGCTGAAGACGGACAAATCATGCATTACCGTTTATTCAAGCCAACTAATTACCAAGATGGTAAAAAGCACCCAGTTATTGTTAACGTTTATGGCGGCCCTCATGCCCAGCGTGTAACGAACAGCTGGCGTAGTAAAAACTTATACTTCCAGTACATGGCACAACAAGGCTATGTTATTTTTCAACTTGATAACCGTGGTTCATACAACCGTGGTAAAAAGTTTGAAGACGTGATTTATAAGCACTTAGGTGTGGCTGAAGTGGCAGACCAAATTAAAGGTGTCGAGTTCTTACGCACCCTTGATTACGTTGACCCTGAGCGTATTGGTATTTATGGCCACAGCTACGGTGGTTACATGGCGCTTATGACTATGTTTAAAGCGGGCGACTACTTCAAAGCCGGTGTTTCTGGTGCGCCAGTAACTGATTGGGCACTTTACGACACTCACTACACTGAGCGTTATGTAGGTCACCCTGCAACTAACGCAAAAGGCTACGAAGCAAGTGCAGTTTTCCCATATGCCGAAGGCTTAAAAGGCCCACTGATGATTTACCACGGTATGGCTGATGATAACGTGTTATTTACTCATGCCACTAAGTTATTTAAACAACTGCAAGATCAAGAAAAACAGTTCGAAATGATGACTTATCCGGGCTCAAAACACAGTTTACGTGGTAAGAGCGTACAAACGCACTTACACCAAACCATCACAAGTTTCTTCAACCGACACTTTAACGTTGAGTAATCACGTTTTATTTCGGTAACTTAGACTAAAGGCTGATTGTTAAATCAGCCTTTTTTTTGTCTCAATGTATTCTACTATTTAACTAGATTTTCGACCTATTTTGGCTACGCTTAATACATTGCTCCTATGAGCATGACGAAGGAACACACATGAATTTACGCCGTTTTACAATTTTTCAGCGCCTCGCCATGTTAGTGAGTGTGGTCGTGATAGGGCTGATATTTTTAAGCGTCTCGAGTTTAACGCAGCAATACAGCTCGCTAAAACATGAGCAATACATTAAAACCCAAAACCTTGTTGAATCTGCTTACTCTATCATTGAGCATAACTATGCGTTGTTTGAGCAAGGTAAGCTGAGTGAGCAACAAGCAAAACAAGCAGCCCTCGAAACAATTTCAGCACTTCGTTACGACAACAACAATTACTTTTGGATCAACGATTATCAACCCGTTATGGTCATGCACCCGTTTAAGCCCGAATTAAATGGTAAATCGCTAGCGGGCAGTAAAGATCCAGATGGCGTGTTGTTATTTGTCGATATGGTTAATATCGTCAAAAAACAAGGTGAAGGTTTTATTCCTTATAAGTGGCCAAAGCCAGGTAAAGACGAGCCGGTTGATAAAATTGCCTACGTAAAAGGCTTTGATAAATGGCAATGGATTGTTGGTTCTGGTGTCTATATTGATACTATTGAAGAAGCATTCTCTTCGCTACGTAACAATGTGATTATTATCGCGGTAGTGATCATTGCCCTACTAGTTGCACTAAGCTACCTCATTGCCAATAGCATCTTGCGCCCGACACAACTTGCCGCCGACATGATGAAAGACATCTCGCAAGGTGAAGGCGACTTAACCCAAAAGCTTGATGAAAATGGCAATGATGAAGTGTCTCGTTTATCGCGCTACTTTAATTTGTACACCGCAAAAATGCGTGAGTCACTGAAACATGTTGCCCACAATGCCGAGCAAGTAAATCAGTTTGCCCATAGTGTTGATGATGCCAGTAAAACAAATCACTCTTTTATTGAGCTACAAAACGACAGCTCGACTCAGGTAGCAACCGCAATGGAACAAATGACTCATCAAATTCACGATGTTAGTCAAAATGCCGATCAAGCTGAGCATGCCGCTAATGAAGCTGCGCAAAATGCCGAAGCGGGCAAGCAGGTTCTTAACAAGACCATTACCGCCATTGAGACACTGTCGCATAATATTGAACAAGTGAGTAAGGTAACGGCGGATCTTGCTGCGGAGAGTAACAACATTGGCTCAGTACTTGATGTTATCCGCAGCATTGCTGAGCAGACCAACTTACTGGCACTCAATGCTGCCATTGAAGCAGCTCGTGCTGGCGAGCAAGGTCGAGGCTTTGCCGTAGTAGCTGACGAAGTACGAACATTAGCAAGTCGTACAGGTAAAAGCACTGACGAAATTCAAGCCATGATCAGTAAATTACAAACCGGCGCACAAGCTGCTGTTGATGCTGTATCGGCAAGCCAACAGTTATCAACTGAAACGGTTTCACAGGCAGGTGAAGCAAATAGCTCATTGAGTGAGATTGAGCGACTTGTCACCATTATCAAAGATATGAACAGCCAAATCGCCCGCGCTACTGAGCAACAAACCAGCGCCGCAGATGAGGTTAATTTACGGATTAATGAGCTTTCACAATCAACCGAGCAATCACTGTCGAATACCGAAGGACTTTCGAACGCCAGTGAAAACTTAAAGCAAAGCTCACAAGCGTTAAGTGATGTCGTAAACCGCTTCAAGCTCGACTAACGCCACAAAAAAGCCCCGTACAGCTGTGCGGGGCTTTTACAATGAATTAGCTTGCTGCTAATTGAATAAATAGTAGTACCTTAATTAAAAGGCCCTTATAGGATTAGGCTTATATTTATCATGCTCATTTAGAATTTCGTATGGCACATTCAACCGCTCTGAAATCATTTGCACATCACGTTTAATACTTGAATAGCTGCTATGAACCATTAACACATACATTTTACTTTGTTTACTATAAAACCCAAACTGAAAAGCGGTATAAGGATAACTACTACCGCCAGAGCAATAGTGAGAAATAACTAAAAACTGGCTGATATCTTCAATACGTACAAGCTCTTTGCCATCTTCTTTGTAATAGCCAGAGTTAAAGTCGAATTCCTTTTTAATTCGTGATTTTCTAAAAACAATAAAAACAACAATGTATGAAAATAAAGAATAAACAACCAAAGTGATAATAAAACCCACATACTCCGCCTTTCTGAGCAGTTGATATGAAACAATACAAAAAGTAAACAAAATTAGACTATAAAAAAAATAAGGGAGCATCTTATATAAAAATGTTTTTTTCACATATATTTTATTATTATGAGAAAACAAATAAGCTGATTTATGGTTAGCCCCCCCACTCATTCCAAAAGTCAAAACCTCTTCACCTTCTCTAAACATAAACCCCTCTAAAATTGTGTTGCATTTAACTTATTAAAAAGCTCTTATAGGATTAGGCTTATATTTATCATGCTCATTTAGAATTTCGTATGGCACATTCAACCGTTCAGAAATCATTTGCACATCACGTTTAATACTCGAATAGCTACTATGATCCATTAACACATACCCTTTATTTTCCTTGCAATAAAAGCCAAACTGAAAAGCTGTATAAGGCGAACCACTACTACTTGAACAATAGTGAGAAATAACTAAAAACTGGCTGATATCTTCAATACGCACAAGCTTTTTGCCACCCTCTTTGTAATAGCCAGACTCAAAGTCGAACTCTTTTTTTACTCGAGATTTTCTAAAAATAAAAATAAAAAAACTAGCAAGAAAGGAGTAAAAAACAAAACATACAACAATAAGTTTATATTCCTCCATAATAAAAAATTCATATGATATTTTACAAAAAGTAAGGATAAGTGGAATATAAAAAAAATAAGGAAACATACTACCTAGAAAAGTTTTTTTCACATATACCTTCTCATTACAAGCAAGCAAAAAAGCGGCTTTAAAATTAGCTCCCCCCCCCATTCTAAAAGTTAAAACCTCTTCACCTTCTTTGAACATAAATCCCTCTAAAATTGTGTTGCATTTAACTTGTTATAAAATTCGCGGCTAGTAAGTACAGAGCTAAATAGAGGTTCATCATATGAATGTTTTAATTTATGGCTTTTTTTATCTACTGCAAACAACATGTAGTTTGAAAATTCAGCATGCTTTACTTTAGCAATATAATAAATTGTTTCTTTTGTTTTTAGTGTCGTCACAAATTTTATTTCACTTATATTACCAATAAACTGCATGTACGCTGTCGCTGTATAATATTTAATACTCATATCCTGCTCACCATACATAACAGGTATTAATACTTGTGGATCATAATTGTGCCAAAATTCTGTTGTATCTTTACTATGTTGCCATACTGCTTGAATATATTTGTTTATATTAGCCAAACCCTTATCTTTGTTTACATTAACCTCTGCAGAGCTACCTTTGCTAAAGGTAACTTTAGAAGCTAAAGGAGTTAAATCGAACTTAACAGTAACGGGGTTTACTTTATTAACGCCGTAATCAGGAAAGTAATCCACTGTAAAATCAAAGCTTTTTGTGCTTTTAAAATGTGGTTTATGTTCAGCTAAGGCAATAACACTTGATACCATGCCAGAGTTATCACTTCCCCTTACCATCATATCGCTTACTGCACATCTTCGCTGTTGACTACAATAGACTGCATCGTACCAACTCATTGCTTTACCATTAATTCCCCAATCAAGTGAGAGCACTGCATACTCTCCCCATAGGTAGTTATTATTTAGCTCAAGAGCACTTAGCTTGTTGTAGTTTGAAAATTTATCGGGCCTGCGTTTCAATTCTTTACTAATGTTAGCCCGTGTACCATCTCCCTCAAAAAGAGTGGTCAGTAATTGTTTTGTGTTATCAGCTTTTGCAAAACGATAATACTGCTGCAGTGCTTGCAGCTCTTTACTTGGTGCCTTTTTTGTCAGTAAGCCTTGTCCACTATAATTATCAGTCTGCTGAATACTAGCAATAACAACAACCTCACCATTGGCATCGCTGGCAAGTGGTACATATACCTGCTTAGCATTAGTAGAAAAAACACCCCCTATAATGAATAGAAAAAATAGTTTATTCATAATCACTTCCTTTTATATATCCCTTAAAAAATTAGAGATAATTAATTAAAATTAAAAACTTGAATTTAAAATATAAATCAATAAAGAACATGAAAACTTAAACTACACAAGAAGTGAAAAAATATAAAAAGAAAATAAATCTTATTTGAGTGCAAGACCATATCCATATATAAAAATCCATTTACAAATTTAGCGTACAAGACAAAACCAAATAAAACAAAAGATAAAAATTAAAAAGCCATTAAAACAGATTAATTTATTGCGTTATATTTACCTGGCAATAAAAAACAACTAACTCACTAAAACTAAGCACCACAAAAAAGCCCCACACTGCTGTGCGGGGCTTTTAAAACTAAAAACTTATAGCTTTTAGCTTATAAACAATAACGAGCGAATAAGCTGCTTACTGTTGCTGCGGTAGGCTTACCATGTTGCCAATCACCGCCTTCTACGCCGCTACCTGCGATGTCCATATGAACATACGGTAATGGTTGCGCTGATTCAGTGCCATGTTTATCTAAACCACCAACAATTGCTAAGAATGCCATTGGGAACTGGTGACCACGAGCAGTCACTGCAGAAGCTGCATTATTACTTGATAATACATCATCAGCTAACGTGCGAGGACGAATGAAGTCATAATCTTCACGGCGGCTACGAGATACTTCGGCGCCATCTGCCCATAAATCGCCTAAGTCAGCAATTTGGCGCGAAATTTTCGCTGCGCGAGCTGGACCATTTTCAACATATGCGCTGTAAGGACCCATAGCACGTGCTGCGTGGCCTGTTAGTGTTGCAACAGTGAATAGCTCTGGATTTACTTCGTTTAAAGCACGATCTTTCATTTCGCTTAGTAAGTCACCCATTGCTAAACGGCCTTCAGCATCTGTGTTACCGATACGAACACGAACGCCTTCACGGCTGGTAATGATTTCGTCAGGAACAAAACAATCAGAACCAATTGAGTTACGAACTACGGCTAAATAAGCAATCACTTTTACGCCTTTTGGTGCAAAGTCAGCCACTGATTTCATAAAGCCAGCAACCGAAGCTGCACCGCCTTTATCACGGCTCATACCAGCCATAAAGCCACCCACTTTAAGGTCAGCACCACCGGTATCGTAAACTAAACCTTTACCAACAAACATTAAGGTGCGCTCAACGTCGCCTTCAGGAACATACTCTAGTTTTACAACACGCGGATGATGACGCTCAACAGCATAAGATGCGCGCGCTACTGTGCTCATCATTGGGTAATCTTTATCGATAGTGTTGATATCTGAAATCACTTCTACAGACACTTTGCTACCTGCAAATAACTCAACGCAATAATCTGCAAAACGAGGTGGTGCCATACGCTCAGGCTCGGTACCACATAAGTCACGTGCAGCGTATTGACCCGCAGCAATGGCATTCACTGCTTTAACCATCGCTGCATCTGCGCCCACTAGGCTAATTTGGCTAATTGGTTCAATCGCCTGACCATGGTACTCACGAGCTTCAAGTGGTTGCCACAGTGCTTGGCAAGCACCTAAATACGCCACTTCAAGGGCATGCTTGTAACGGCTGTCTTGATTTATATTAGCAAGTAAAATAGCAGGCTGAGTGCTCCCCGATGCTTTGGCTTCTAGTACACCTTGCTTCGCTGCATCAAAGTAACGACGTACATCATCATAATCACGATTTAGAGGGCCTGTAGGCGCTAAAATCACGCGTTTAGAGTCAATGACAAGTAATGTCACTTGTTTACCAATACGTGCGTCTACGGCTTGTTGAGCGCTAATAGCTTGGCTTAAGCTTGCGTCTGCTAAAGAAGAAAAATCATCACCGATAATAATCAATGCATCGTGATTTGCATCCGCTAATTGAGGGGCTGCAACTGCATGAGGGTATGCCATAAAAAAGGTCCTGCTGTTAGAAACATAGGACCTTATTATCATTGATTTAGAGCGCTATTGCCAGCCAAGTAAGACAGCTTACGATATGGCTGGCAAGCTAAGTTTACTGCTCTGTAATGTGTGCTGAGTCTTTACGATGCTTAACAATCACAGACCAAGCTTCAAGCATAACCAGTACGCTCACTACCAGCACTAACAAATCAAGTGTCACCAGTAACCAGTTACCTTGTTGGTAGTACTCGCCCAGTTTAATAACCCCAGCAAAGAACGCCATAACTAATACGAAGCTCATTGGGATCAAGGTGTATTTTGCCGGGCGATTCGCTTTAATAAGCATTACCGATATAACCAGTAAGGTTAAGCTTGCAAGGATTTGGTTAGTCGAACCGAATAATGGCCAAATGATCATACCGCCGCTACCGTCAGCGCCACCAGCACCAAAGGCAAGCAATAAACAGCTAAGTACTGCAATGAGTGTAGCAACAATACCGTTACGAATAATGCTGATATTATAAATATCGCCCCACTCTTGGATGATATAACGCTGCAGGCGCACGCCAGAGTCCATCGTAGTGCCCGCAAACAATACCACCATTACGGCAAGTAATGTCGAGGCAACTTCTTGCGAAATACCCCAGCCGTTTTCAATTAGATTAGCGCCACCATTAATGAAGGCGCTCACACTACCGGCACCTAAGTGGCTATAAATTTCGTGCCATTCTTCTGGTGATACCGCAAGTGCAACACCACTTACTGCAACCAATGTAATAAGCGCAAGCATACCTTCGCCTACCGCACCCAAGTAACCAACAAAGCGGCCATCAGTTTCTTTGTTAAGCTGCTTAGAGCTAGTACCTGAAGAGACAATACCGTGGAAGCCAGATACCGCACCACAGGCTATGGTCACAAATAGCAATGGAATAATACTTGGTGTATCTACCGCCGTTTGAGTATTGAAAGCAGGCGCTGTGATATCAGGCATTGAAATAAATACCGCACCATAAAGCAGTACTAATCCCACTAATAGCTGCATACCGTTGATGAAGTCACGTGGCTGTAACAGCATCCATACAGGGAGTAATGAAGCAATTGCCGCATAAATAAATAAGATGATGATCCAGTTCGCATTAGCACTTAAGCCAAACATTTCATCAGGTAATGCAATTGGCATGCTACTACCAAGATAAATAGTGTAATAAAGGATCCCCACACCAATTAAACAAAGTGGAATTAACGACACTTTACGGCGTAGCAACTGACCAATGACTAACGCCACGACAATCGCTGACCAAGCAGGAAAAACAGCGTTAGGTTGAGATACAAATGATTTGGCAATTACCACACCAAATACCGCATTCACCATCAGCAGTACTAAAAACACCACAATCATAAATAACGCACGGGTGCGTTTACCAATTACGCTTTCAGATAAAGCGCCCATTGATTTGCCTTTGTTACGCGCACTGGCCCATAGAGCCCCCATGTCGTGAACACCAGCAAAAAAGATAGTACCAAATACCACCCAAAGTACCGCAGGCACCCAGCCCCAATATACGGCAATCGCAGGGCCAACAATTGGCGCTGCACCTGCAACAGAAGTGAAATGGTGCCCCCATAACACAACTTTGTTGGTTGGCACATAATCCACACCATCCTCAAGTTCATGAGCAGGTGTGACAAAATTATCATCCATTTTAAATATTTTTTCGGCGATGAATTTCGAATAAAAGAACCATCCGAACAACATACCGACTATTCCGAGCAGCACGATTACGACCGATTGCATAGTCATCTCTCTTATTAAGTTATAATGTTGTCTAAGGTGTTGAACTAGATAGGCCTAGCACCCCAACTAGACACTAACAAACTTTCAAGCACCAAGGTGTTAACCTTTAGTCTAATATACTTAGCTGAAAATGCTCGTGAGCTTGACTCTTTATTCCGACACCTATCCCTAACAGGCGTACTGGCTGGTTGTTGCCTCGCTCATAGGCTTTACTCATTAACTCAGAAAAAATGCGTTCGTCTAATTGGTGATGGCTTTGATCGGCACTGGTAACAACAAAGTTGGCAAACTTTACTTTTACCGATAATTTATTGATGCGGTTACTTAATTGCTGTTTATCAAGACGGCGAGTTAATTCCTCCATCAAGCGGGGTAACTGGCTTAAACATTCGTCTAAATTATTTTTGTTGTATTCATAGGTATGCTCAACACTAAGTGACTTTCGTACTCGCTCAGTTGACACTTTGCCAACGTATTCACCTGCACATTTTTGGTATAAAGACACGCCAAAATTACCAATGTGTTGCTGCATCCAATTAACCCCTTTCGCGCGCACATCAGCCCCAGTGTAAAGCCCTTTCAGTTGCAACTTTTCTAATGTCACCTTACCTACACCAGGAATTTTACCAAGCGGTAAACTCGCCAAAAAGTCATCAACCTCCTCTGGCAATACAACAAACTGTCCATTTGGCTTGTTTTCATCACTGGCAATTTTGGCAATAAACTTAATCGGAGCAACACCTGCGGAGGCTGTCAGCCCGGTGGTGTTATAGATTTCTTGGCGAATTTGCTGCGCCATCAGTGTTGCACTGCCTTTGCATGCTGTACTGTCGGTTACATCTAGGTAGGCTTCATCTAACGATAACGGCTCAATAAGATCAGTGTACTTTGCAAAAATGGCGCGAATTTGCGTGGAGATTTCTTTATAAACCTGCATTCGTCCGGGCACGATAACCAGATCGGGGCACAGTTGCTTGGCATGATAGTTCGACATCGCCGAACGCACACCATATTTACGGGCAATATAATTGGCTGTAGAAAGAACCCCGCGACGACTATTTCCGCCTATAGCCAGTGGCACATTGGCAAGGGCCGGGTTATCACGCATTTCAACGGCCGCATAAAAGCAATCCATATCAATATGAATGAATTTTTTCATCTAACATACAACAACTGTTTATTTATACAGTTATTATTATTTAAATGACCCGAATGTGCAAGCTAGGTAATTTAACTTGTTTGCTCGTTTGTTTGCCGTGATGATTTTTTCCGGCTAACAAGACGTGCTCCAAACAGCCAGAATGCCGCCTCAAGTAGCAACCCTACACCAATTAAGACGATGAATCCTGACATTGTGCCCATGCTGTAACACAGCAGAGCGAGCGCAAGGAGGATGAAAAGAGCGATCCACTTAGCCGCTTTCAAAGTGAGTTGCTGCATAATTAAGATCCTTCAATGTGTGTTAAACCAGTGCACACTTTACGTAAGCGTGAACTTATAAATCTAGCACAATATACTGAGCTTTCTAATTACCTTGAGCTAAAAGCTGCATATTGCTAACCTAAGTTATCTCACAATCAATGAAGATTTACTATGCAATCGTTTATAGAACAACATCCTATCAGAACAAAAATCAATGTTGCATGGGGTGAAATGGATGCCCTGCAACACGTCAACAATGTAGTGTATTTTCGCTACTTCGAAACAGCCCGTATCGATTTTTTTACTCAATTAGGTTTTCTTAAAGATTTACAAGTAACAGGTGTTGGCCCGGTGATCAGCGAAAACAATGCTCGCTATAAACGCCCGGTAACATTTCCTGATACAGTGCATGTTGGTGTTAAGATTAGTGACATTGAACAAGATCGTTTTATGATGCATTACACTGTATTTAGTGAAAGCCAAGATGCTGTAACAACCATTGGCTCATCACAAGTGGTAATGTTTAATTTTAAAACGGGTAAAAAAGCGCTGTTAAATGATGAGTTATTAGCTGCACTTAAAGCCCATTCTAGCGATTAACAAGGATCTATTATGCTTTATAGCCCACTTGGTCGAAGTGGTATTGATGTATCTCGTGTTTGCTTAGGTAGCATGACATGGGGTATGCAAAACAACCAAGCCGATGCCGATGAACAAATCGCCTATGCATTAGATAAAGGCGTTAACTTTATCGATACTGCAGAAATGTATGCAGTGCCACCTTCTCCTGACACCTATGGTAAAACAGAACAGATCATCGGTAACTGGTTAGCTCGTAACAAAGACAAACGCGATAACCTTGTTATTGCCACTAAAATTGCAGGTAACGGTTTGCCTTGGGTACGCGATGCGGGCGACATTACTCGCCAGGCAGTAGTTGAAGCTGTTGATGCTTCACTCAAACGCTTACAAACTGATGTTATCGATTTATACCAGTTACATTGGCCTAATCGTACTTCGCCACACTTTGGTAAACAGTGGCCAGGTAAAGTGCGCTTCTCGGAGGCTGACACCGAGCAAAATATCGCTGGCATGTTAGATATCCTCGAAGGTCTGAATGATTGTGTTAAAGCAGGTAAAATTAAACACTGTGGTTTATCTGATGATACTCCGTGGGGCATTAGCCAGTACCTGCGTTTAAGTGAACAACATAACCTTCCGCGTATGGTATCAATTCAAAACGAGTTTAGTTTGTTGCATGCCAAAGATTGGCCGTATTTGATTGAGCAATGTATTCATGAAGATATTGCTTACCTACCATGGTCACCGCTGGGTGGTGGCATGTTAAGTGGTAAGTACTTAAATGGTGCGCGCCCAGAAGGTAGCCGCTGGACGCTAGTACAACGTAATGGCCTATTTAGAGACACAGCACAATCGCAAGCTGCAATTGCTGAATATGTTGAAATTGCTAACGCCTTTAATTTAACGCCTTCACAGCTCGCGCTTGCTTGGTGTGATCAAGTAGATGGTGTGAGTTCAACGATTATTGGTGCAACATCGATGGCGCAGTTAAAAGAAAATATCGATGCTTTCTCGGTGCAATTAAGCGATGAAGCTAACGATAAAATCGCTGACGTATTTAACCGCTATCCGATGCCATTCTAAGCTATCTTCTAAAATATTAGTGAGTCTACCTTCAGTAGACTCACTAGCACTTATTTATTGTTTTAAAGTTTTATCTACAAATTTATCCATACTTTAGTGTATAGTTATTAACAGTACTTTAGTATTTGGGTTATCGATGAGTAAATACGTAAAACAAGTATTATGCATTGTTACTGGTATATTGCTTACCCCAATCACTTGTGCCTCAGAACAACTTTCAATTACTTGGCTTGAAAATGATGGTAAACCATTCTATATAGAGAAAAGCCAAGCTAACCCGTATGGCGGCTTGTGCAACGAAATCACCGATATGTTGATTGAAGCCTTACCAGAGATTAAACACACCAAGGTGATGTTGCCGCAAAAAAGAGGCAGTAAATACCTCGATGAAGGCCATATGGCGTGTTATGCCTGTATGATCCACCGTGAGGAAAAGACCAATCGCGCAACCTACTCGATTCCAACGACGGTCTATCCTCCATTTAGTGTTTTAAGTACCCCTGACACCGCAGTAAAGATTACGCAAAAACACGGCAACCCAGTCTCATTAATTTCTTTACTGACCGATGCCAACTTCATTTATGGTCAAAATGATGCTCGTAAGTTCGGTAACCTGATAGACACTATTGCAATTAATACAAAGCTATACGAGAGTGCTGCACTAAGTAGTACTGGTAGTAATGCTAATTACGCACTGCTTTCCCAGCTTGAACATGGCTATATTGATTACACCATTGAATACCCTTTTGTTGCTGATTACTACAATCAGACAAACCAAAAGAATATTCAAAAATTGGCCGTAAATATTCCTGAAAAAAATATGATATTCGGTGCAATAGGTTGCTCATCTAGTGCACCAAACAATTACGCCGAAAAAGTTTTAGCAAAAATAAACACTGTACTAAAAAATAAGATTTTAGCTGATGAAAAATATCAACTTAGCCAACGCATTTGGCTAGAGCAAAGCTTTCCTGAGTTTTCGTCCCATTATCAGCGTTATATATTAGAGCCGCTTAACGTGATTGCCACTGATGGCTCAAAAGAGTCTGCTCAGCCGCCTGCAAAGTCACCTTAAATATAGCGCCTGAGGTTACCTTACCTACACCTTTAGGGGTGCCGGTCATGATGATGTCACCATCTTCTAAATCCATGAACTCACTAATTTCGGATAAAATTTGCTGTGCATCATGCAGCATTAGCTGAGTATCACCAAACTGCACTTCCTTACCATCTATTTGCAAATTAAATTGATACGCCAAAGCTTCATCACAACTAACAAACTCAGTAAATAGCGCTGCGCCATTAAAGGCTTTTGCACGCTCCCAAGGTAATCCCTTTTCTTTTAATGCGCTTTGTAACGAGCGCTTAGTTAAATCGAGACCTAATCCAACTCCAGCCAACTGTTTATTTTTTATCAGAAAGCAAAGCTCAGTTTCATAATGTAGAGCTTCACCATTATGCTCGGCATGGAGCTGTTGCGAAATTGCACTATTAGGTTTCACAAACAATACCATGCTGGTAGGAGTTTCATTATTTAGCTCGGCAATATGCTCGGCGTAATTGCGTCCAACGCAGACTATCTTACTCGGTGTAAATTCTTCAGAGGCTAATTTTACTGAATGCATAACCAGATCCTTTTAAGTAAAACTTAGGCAAACACGTATATCATTAAGTAATTCTAACTGAAGATGAAAGACAACAGTACTAAACTATCTAGCAGAGTAAAGCTCTTGATAAAGAGAAAGTGGTTAACAGGCAGTATGTCACCTGTTAACCAAAAGGACGTAAGGGAGGAGTTGTTACTTACAAGTATTCGTCAATTCTTGGTTATCGGTCACACCAACGCTTAAATGAGCAATCGACACCTGCCATGCTCCGTCGGTTGCCAACTGCCAAGGCGAAAATACCTGCGCTAGATTGACACCTTTATCTGCAAAACAAGCTAAGTTTACAGAGATAGTTTGCCATTCGGCCGTGCCTGCTAGTCGCTCGCGAATATCAAACTGGCCTTCACAGTTTTCACCACATTGCATACCTAACATTAAAGGAGCATCAGCCGCTTTATCCACTTTAATTAACATCTCAAGTTGACCATTTTTCTCAACGTACGAGCGTAAATCTGACGGAAACGCAGCCACTAAACGCACTGATGCAGGCTCTTTACCGTTAAAACTAATGGCACGAGCATCTTCTTGTACGTCTTTATCAAAGGTTTTTACACTTACTGCATTTACAGCAGCTCGACTACTCGTCATTGCTTGCAATTCACTGCCACTTTGCAACTGAAGTGACCAAGGCGACTTAATTGCACGCTCAAACATTACTAGATCTTCAAGTTCACTTGTCACCTGAGAAGTTTCATCAAGATTGTCAGCTAGGGTATTCTCATCTTCATATGTTAAACCAAAGCCGTATGGCAGAAGTGGCGCGTAATCTTTATCGCCACGGTTTTGATTGCCGATTGGATCATTTGGCCATGAGAATGACAGCTTACCTTTAAAGTCATGATTGATTGAACCATCTGCATTTTTAAAAAGCACATCGCTTATGGCGTCACCTTCACTACCTGGCAGCCAAGTTGCAACAAACGCATCACTGGCATTTAGCTCTGCATTCACCCACATTGGGCGACCACTAATAAATAGCGATACCACGGGAATACCCGCTTCTTTTAGCTTTTTAAGTAGGGCTAGATCTGTTTTATTACCACGCTGATATTCAAGGTTGTCTAAATCACCATTACCTTCAGCATATGGCTGCTCACCAAACACGACAATCGCTACATCTGGCTTAGTTTCAAATTCGCCATTTAGATCATACTGAACTTGGCCACCGGCTTGCTCAACGGTCTTTTTAATACCATCAAAAATTGAAGTACCACCAGGGAAGTCACTATTTTCATTGCCTGTCCCCTGCCATGTGATAGTCCAACCACCTGACTGCATACCAATATTATCAGCACCTAAACCAGCAACTAGTACATTGGCTTTTGGTGATAATGGTAACAGCTGCTGTTTATTTTTCAGAAGAACCAGTGATTCACGTACCGCTTGTTTTGCAACTGCGCGATGCTCTGCACTGCCAATGATCTCTGTTTTACCAGAAAGCGGGCGCTTAGCAGGACTTGGCTTATCAAATAAGCCTGCGCGCATTTTTACACGAAGAATACGGGTAACCGCATCATCAATACGACTTTGCGCAATTTCGCCGTTATTAACCTGCTTAATTAAGTTTTCATATAATGGTTTCCATGCATCTGTTGGAACCATATACACATCAAGACCTGCATTTGCAGCTTGCGCACAATCTGCATTGTTACAACCAGGAATTTGACCATGACCGTTCCAATCGCCGACGACAAAGCCATCAAAGCCCATTTTACCTTTTAGCACATCAGTAAGTAGGTATTTACTACCGTGAATTTTTTCGCCATTCCAGCTGTTAAATGACGCCATCACGGTTTGTGCACCTGCACCTAAACCACCAACATAGCCTTGTGCATGAATTTCGAATAACTCTTGTTCAGACGCGGTGTTATTACCTTGGTCATCGCCCCCTTCTGTACCGCCATCACCTAAAAAGTGTTTAACAGTACTGATCACTCGTTTATCAGACAGAAAATCTTTATCAACAGCTCCTTGTAAGCCTTTTACGATGGCTGCTGAATATGCTTTAACGATTTCAGGGTCTTCAGAGTAGCCTTCGTAAGTACGGCCCCAACGATCGTCACGAACAACGGCGACTGTTGGTGCAAACACCCAATCAATGCCCGTCACCATTACTTCTTGTGCAGTAGCGGCTGCAATTTTCTCAATTAGCTCAGGGTTATTTGTTGCCCCTAAACCAATGTTATGAGGAAATAATGTAGCGCCAATCACATTGTTGTGACCATGTACTGCATCGGTGCCCCACATGGTTGGAATTTTGCTGCCATCTAATGAGTCATCAATTGAGGCTTGATACATTTTTTCAGCCAAATCAATCCAATCAGACGCCTTGGCATGTTTGTCATTATTAGGGAATGCACCACCGCCATTAAGGTAAGAACCAAACCCGTATTTACGCATATCTTCAACGGTAATATCGCGAATTTCAGGTTGGATCATTTGTGCAATTTTTTGCTCAAGCGTCATACCGGCTAACATCTTCGCAATCTTAGCTTCAAGCTCAGGGTCTTCAGCGATCCCGGTTTCAATATGTGGCCAGATTTCTTGTTTCACTTTTTCTTTAACTGTTACTTCTTGCTCAGCACAACCTAACAGCCCCATACTTGCAATCATTAAGGAGCCGAGGGTGAATGTATTTTTCAATTTCATATTTACACCTTTGAAGTCTGAGTTGATACTTTTGAGCCAACTAGCGCAAAATAAGTAATGTATAAGTAGCATGCGATAGGTAGAAAGAGCGCCAGTTGCACGCCAATAGCATCAGCCATAACACCTTGCAATAATGGAATAATTGCGCCACCAACAATCGCTAAGCACAAAATACCAGAACCTTTTGAGGTGTATTTACCTAGGCCATGAAGCGCAAGGCTAAAAATAGTTGGGAACATAATTGAGTTACAAAGCCCAACTAAAAGAATCGCCCACATAGCCAGGCTGCCTTCACCTGTCATTGCGATCACAATTAACACCACAGCAAGTAAGCCATGACACGCAAGCACTTTGCCCGCATCAAATTTTTGCATCACAGCAGCGCCAATAAAACGGCCAACCATCGCACCGGCAAAATAATAACTAATATAGTGAGCGGCTTCTTTTTCAGCTAAACCAGCAATATTATCTAAAGTTAAAAAACCAACTAAAAAACTACCAATAGCAACTTCAGCACCCACATAAACAAAAATACCTACTGCACCTAAAATTAAATGGCGGTATTTCCACACACTGCCTAAGTCTACAAAATCTTCTAAGTCTTGATGTGCAGCTTCATTATCACTTTCTCTACCTAGTTTAGGC
>NZ_JAKGAW010000035.1:0-43451 GCF_021532475.1 Pseudoalteromonas sp. APAL1
CCCCCACTTTGGTCCGTAGACATCATGCGGTATTAGCAGTCGTTTCCAACTGTTGTCCCCCACCATAAGGCATATTCCCAAGCATTACTCACCCGTCCGCCGCTCGTCAGCAAAGTAGCAAGCTACTCTCTGTTACCGCTCGACTTGCATGTGTTAGGCCTGCCGCCAGCGTTCAATCTGAGCCATGATCAAACTCTTCAATTAAAAGTTTTTTGAAACCGAAGTTTCGTGCTCAATGAATTCTGTATAAATTGACTATATAGTCACTCATAAGAAATTGAGACTCTAAATTTGTTTGCGTCATCTAGCGAACTAGAATCGGCTGTTAGAACTCAATCTGTACGAGTGCCCACACAGATGATTGCTTTATATTGTTAAAGAACGTTTCGAGTTGCTTTCGCGTCTCGAGGGATGCGTATAATACATCCTTAATTTTTTGAGTCAACACTTAATTTTAAACTTTCTTTTCAGACCGTTTTAAACCGAAGTTTTACTTAACTCTCTGTCACTTTGTTCAGCGTTCAGCGCTTTTCATTGCTGCCCGCCGTGTCAGTGGATGCGCATTATAGGGAGATGGATTTTTAACGCAAGCACTTTTTTAAGGTTTTTTTGATTATTTTCAAATTAATTAGATACCCACCAAATGCAAACATGTTACCCACAAACAACTGTGGATAACTGATGATTTTTAGCAGAATAACTAAACTCTCCGCGCTTGTTATGGTAACTTGCGCCGCAGATTTTCCACTCGCTCACAAGGCAAGAAAAATGACAGACATTATAAATAGTATAAGTAGTCTCCTTTGGGGTCACATTCTGGTTTACCTTTTAATAGCTGCGGGGCTATTTTTCACTCTTCGACTTGGTTTTATCCAATTCACTCAATTTCCACATATGATCAAAGTGATGTTTCAGAGCCGCCAAGGTTCTGGTGAGGGCATTTCTTCATTCCAAGCATTTTGTACTTCATTAGCTGCGCGAGTTGGCACTGGTAATATGGCGGGCGTTGCTGTTGCACTTTATTTAGGCGGTGCCGGTGCAATTTTTTGGATGTGGCTTATTGCTTTAATAGGTATGGCGACAAGTTTTGCAGAAAGTACCCTTGCCCAAGCATATAAAACGGTCGATGAAGATGGCAACTTTCGTGGTGGCCCTGCTTATTATATGGAATATGGGTTAGGTAAACGTTGGATGGGAGTCATTTTCTCTCTTTGCCTTATTCTTGCTTTTGGCTTGGTATTTAATGCAGTTCAATCAAACTCTATTGCTGCTGCATTTGATGTTGCGTTTGGGATTCCAAACTATGTTGTCGGAATAGCCTTGGTATTAGGGTCTGGCATTATCATTTTTGGTGGCTTAAAAACTATTTCACGTTTTGCAGAAATGGTTGTGCCATTTATGGCGCTGGCTTATTTGCTAGTTGCACTCTATGTATGTGCCATGAACTACGATTTACTACCCAATGTGTTCATGCATGTTATTAATAGTGCCTTTGGTATCGAGCAAGCAGGCGCTGGTGCAATTGGTTATGGTGTTATGCAGGCGATGATCCAGGGTATTAAACGTGGCTTATTCTCTAATGAAGCTGGTATGGGTAGCGCTGCAAATGCTGCTGCAACGGCAACACCTAACCCACCGCACCCAGCCTCACAAGGTTATGTGCAAATGCTCGGTGTATTTGTAGATACAATTATTATTTGTACTGCAACCGCATCCCTTATTTTATTATCACAACAGCTTATACCTGATTCAGGTGTGACTGGTATTGCATTGACGCAAGCTGCCCTTGAAGAACATGTTGGTAGCTGGGGAGCAACCTTTGTTGCGATTGCAATTTTGTTTTTTGCATTTACCTCGATTGTTGCTAATTATTCTTACGCGGAAACCAATTTATTATTTTTAGAACATAACCATGCATCGGGCATGTTGATCTTCCGATTATTAGTACTTGGTATGGTGATGTTTGGTGCGCTCGGCGAATTACCTTTAGTATGGACGCTTGCCGATATTTCGATGGGCTTGATGGCAATTGTTAACGTCATCGCTTTATTTATGCTTTCGGGTGTCGTTATTTGGCTTGCGAAGGATTACAACTCACAACGTAAAGCAGGTAAATTACCTACTTTCGATCCTTCGCAAAACAAAAAGCTCGATCAAACTATTCCTAAAGGCGCGTGGCGCAAATAATCAAGCCAAGTGATTACTTAATTGGGGAGCGATTGTGCTCCCTTTTTTGTATTTGCTAATTTTTCAAAAACAGACAATATGAATGTGATTTGCTGTTCGTTAAGTTTGGATTCAAGCTGTGTAACAAGCTGCTCTTTTATTTGCGCTTTTAATGCTTGTTTTTGCTCTGCAGTTAATAATGGCTGCGATTGTTGCTGATAAGATTGCACGGCGGTGAGCATAGCCATCACCACGTCATTATCAAAGTCGGTTAGCGCCGCTTTAGCATTACTGATGACTTGTTCTGATTTTTCAAATGCGGTCGATACTTTATCAACAAGCACACTGACTTCATGAATTTTAAGTACGTCGTTAATGTTCGACATAATAATCGCAACAGGTATTAGTACTAATGAGATTGCTAAACAAAGCCCAAATACGGCGCCCACCCAAAACTGATTTAAACCACTTTTAAATTGCTCCATTCTCTTTCCTTGATCCTATTTATTGAGTTCAGTAGCACTTAAAACTGAAAAAGCGTTAGCTGATTTAAAATGACTAAGGAAACTATAAAGCTATTTTGGCAATAAAAAAATATTTAGCTGGGATTATAAAAAGAAATATAAATGAAATAGAGAAGTGGTATTAAATATAAATGGTGCCCGGGGCCGGACTTGAACCGGCACGCTGTTACCAGCGAGGGATTTTAAATCCCTTGTGTCTACCAATTCCACCACCCGGGCATCGGGTCGCTCGTAAGAGCATGTGGAGTATTATATGGAGGCGGAACCCGGAGTCGAACCGAGGTAGACGGATTTGCAATCCGCTGCATGGCCACTCTGCCATTCCGCCTTATCGCTTCCAAATAATTGGAGCGGCACACGAGGCTCGAACTCGTGACCTCAACCTTGGCAAGGTTGCGCTCTACCAACTGAGCTAGTGCCGCAAATTTGTTTGTTTATCCAATAAACTATCTAAGTTTAAATGGTGCCCGGGGCCGGACTTGAACCGGCACGCTGTTACCAGCGAGGGATTTTAAATCCCTTGTGTCTACCAATTCCACCACCCGGGCATCGGGTTTGCTATTTAAAGCAAGTGGATAAAGCTAATATGGAGCGGCACACGAGGCTCGAACTCGTGACCTCAACCTTGGCAAGGTTGCGCTCTACCAACTGAGCTAGTGCCGCATCATATTAACTCTAGAGTTAAATCGTAATTTTAAAACTACATTTGGTATTGTAGTTAACCACAAAATGGTGCCCGGGGCCGGACTTGAACCGGCACGCTGTTACCAGCGAGGGATTTTAAATCCCTTGTGTCTACCAATTCCACCACCCGGGCATCGGGTTGCTCATAGAGCGCGTGGAGTGTTGAATGGAGGCGGAACCCGGAGTCGAACCGAGGTGGACGGATTTGCAATCCGCTGCATGGCCACTCTGCCATTCCGCCAAATTAGATAATTGGAGCGGCACACGAGGCTCGAACTCGTGACCTCAACCTTGGCAAGGTTGCGCTCTACCAACTGAGCTAGTGCCGCTTTCTTTATCTTGGGGGCTATGCCCTCTCAACACGGACGCATTCTACAGAGATTATTAAACGCGTCAATATAAAAAATGCTAGTTTTGAACTGTTTGCTTATTTTTTATCTAAAACGGTGTGTAATTATACGCTTAGGATCAATTTTTGGTCAATTCTGACCATGCTGCCATTAAATACTGCAGCATAGAACTAAGCGTTAAGAATGTTGCAACGTATAAAAGACCATAACTTAAGTAGATCATCCATGTATCAAATTGCCAAATCAAACCAATAATGGCTAGCATTTGTGCCGCAGTTTTAAACTTACCCATGTTAGATACAGCTACATTGTCACGCTTACCCTGCTCTGCCATCCATTCACGTAATGCAGAAATAACAATTTCGCGGCTAATAATAACTAATGCAGGTATAGTCATATACAAACTTTGATAATGGCTTGATAAAGCAACAAGTGCCGCACAGACCATTACTTTGTCAGCAACAGGATCTAAAAACGCACCAAATGGCGTTGACTGATTTAAACGACGTGCAAGATAGCCATCAAGGATATCTGTGATTGACGCAAGCCAGAAAACAAACGCAGCTGCGAAAAACGCCCATGAGAAAGGCAAATAAAATATCACCAAAAAAATGGGGATAAGAAAAAGTCTAAAGGTTGTGAGTGTGTTTGGAATATTCCACATAACTACTTGGAGATGTCTTTTTTTACTATATTCGCACGAAGGCTACGCCTTGTCATGCAAATGATTAAATATCTTTTCAGCCATTTCAGGGCTGATCCCAGGAACTTGTTTTAATTGGTCTATATTAGCAGCTTTTACCCCTTGCATGCCCCCTAAATATTTTAATAATGCCTGTCGGCGCTTTTGTCCAACACCGGTAATTTCTTCTAATAATGATTGCGTGCGTTGCTTTTGACGTTTATTACGATGCCCAGCAATAGCAAAACGGTGCGACTCATCACGTATATGTTGGATTAAATGCAGTGCCGGCGCGTCTGAATCAAGTGGTATTGTTTTTCGTCCACCATCAATTAATAGCGTTTCTAAACCTGGTTTTCGGCTTATGCCTTTTGCAACACCCACCAGCAATGGTATTTTATTATGTGGCCAGTTTTCAAAATATTGTTCAGCACGAGATAATTGCCCTTTACCCCCATCGATAAAGATGACATCTGGAATTTTTTCTTCATCGACTACTTTGTTGTAGCGTTTATTAAGTGCAAATTCCATCGCGGCATAATCATCGCCACCGGTGATGCCGGTAACATTAAAACGGCGATACTCTTTATTATTTGGACCTTGCGAATCAAACACCACACAACTTGCAACCGTGTTTTCACCCATTGTATGGCTAATATCAAAACATTCCATGCGATTAATATCATCTAGGCGTAACGTTTCTTTTAATTGTGCGTAGCGTTTATTAATTGAGTCCTGCGTGCTTTGCTTAACACTAATGCTATTAAGTGCATTTTTATTAGCAAGCTTAAGATACTGAGCTCGCTCACCACGATTAGCGACTTTTAAACTCACTTTACGCTCAGAAATTGCCGTAAGTGCATCGCTTAGAGGCTCACTCTCTTCGATTGTAAACGGTAAGATGATTTCTTTAGCAATGCGCCCTGTTGCACCAGGTGCTAAGTAATACTGGCCTAAAAAGGAAGTTAAAATCTCTTCTTGCCCAGAGTCTTTGGGCACTTTGGGGAAATAGGTTTTGCTACCAAGTACCTTATGATCGCGGATCATTAATAAGTGAACCGCATTTAAACCATTTAAATGCGCAAAGCCAACCACATCCATTTCGGCATGATTACCGGAAATCGATTGCTGTTCCTGCATTTTCCGAAGTAACATAATTTGGTCGCGTACTTTTGCAGCGAGCTCAAATTTAAGCTCTTTGCTTGCTTGCTCCATTTTAGCAATTAAATCAGCAATAACTTCATGAGATTTGCCTAGTAAAAACTTACGTACAAAATCGACTTCTTGTTGATATTCTTCATCGGTAATTTTATTAACACACGGCGCTGAGCAACGTTTTAACTGATATTGTAAACATGGACGACTTCGAGCTCGGTAATAGGCATCTTCACATTGGCGAACCGGAAAGATTTTTTGCATTAAACGCAGGCTTTCAGATACCGCCCCTGCACTTGGGAATGGACCAAAATACTCGCCTTTGATTTTACGGCTACCACGATGAAAAGCGAGTCGCGGGTGTTTGTGATCAGTTAAAAGAATATAAGGGTATGATTTATCATCGCGCAGTAAAATGTTGTAGCGAGGCTGATATTTTTTTATTAAGTTGTTTTCAAGTAATAAGGCTTCGGTCTCTGTGTTAGTCAGGGTGACTTCGATACCGCAAATATTGCTTACTAAGACACGTGTTTTACTATCAGTTACATTACTGCGAAAGTAACTAGTTACGCGCTTTTTTAGATTTTTAGCCTTACCGACATAAATAACTTGCCCTTCACTATCAAGCATTCGGTAGACACCGGGCTCACTTGATAGTGTTTTAAGAAAACGGGCTGGTTCGAAATCAGACATTGAGCAAATTAATGCGAACTATCAATGTCGATCATTTTGTGACGTATTGCTAAATGCGTAAGTTCAACATCACCACCCACATTTAGCTTTTCAAACATGCGATAGCGATAGCTATTCACTGTTTTAGAACTTAGGTTCAAACGCTCTGCTATGTCTTGTGCCTTTTCACCTTTGGTGATCATCAGCATAATTTGCAGCTCACGCTCAGAAAGACTCTGAAACGGATTTTCGTCTGTGCGTCCGCTTACCTGTGCAAGGGCAATTTGCTGAGCAATTTCAGGCGCGATATAACGTTGGCCGGCATTTACAGCACGAATAGCGTTAACCATTTCATCAGAGCCGGCACCTTTAGTTAGATAACCATGAGCTCCGATTTGCATCACTTTGCTTGGGAATGGATCTTCACAATGCACCGTCAGCACGATAATTTTTACATCAGGGCAATAACGACAGATTTTCTTAGTTGCCTCTAAACCACCGATACCTGGCATGTTCATGTCCATCAACACGATATCAGGCGAATGTTGACGGCAAAATTGCACCGCTTCTTCACCGGTTTTAGCTTCACCAACCACTTTAAAACCACGAACATCATCAAGTATACGTCTGATACCTGTCCGTACAAGCTCATGGTCATCAACTAAAAGTACATTAATCAATGGAACACCCTCAAATAACCCAAATACATGCTTGTGTAAATTTAATGTGCCACATTAGCACAGAATGAGTGAAACAATAAATCAAATTATTGTTTCACTCATCATTTTATGCGGCGTTTTTCTCGCTAAAACGATCAACCCACAGCGCAATAATACCATCACCTGTAACATTACAAGCTGTACCAAAACTATCCTGTGCTAAATAAAGTGCAATCATTAATGCCACTGCGCCTTCATTGAAACCAAGCATGCTTGTTAATAGTCCTAATGCCGACATAACCGCACCACCCGGCGCTCCAGGAGCTGCAATCATGACAACACCTAACATCATAATAAATGGCAACATACCAAATAAAGATGGTACATCCATATTAGGCGATAAGAACATCACTGCCATTGCACATGTCACAATGGTAATTGTTGAACCCGATAAATGGATGGTTGCACATAACGGCACTGTAAAGTTTGCAACATCTTCTTTTACATTATTAGCTTTACTTGAGCGCAGCGATACAGGAATTGTTGCAGCACTCGACATTGTACCTAAAGCAGTAAAGTAAGCGGGTAGCATATTTTTTACAAGCTCTAATGGGTTTCTTTTTAATAAAAGTCCCGTTGAGACATATAAAACGGTTAACCATAACCAATGCATTATCAATGCTGCAAGTAATACAATACTAAATGTTTGCAGCGTATCTACCACAGTGCCAGCGACTGTCATCTCTGCAAATACACCGGCAATATAAAACGGTAATGCTGGAATAATAACCTTTGCTAATAAGCCATCAATTACATCACGACCCTGATCAGAAACTTTCTTCAACATATCAAGTTGCATTTGGCTCATACCAATACCAAAAATGAAAGCCGCAGCTAACGCCGTCATTACGCTCATAAGTGGTGGAATTTCTAAATCAATAAAGCTGCCCACTTCTGTAGCTACTTCAGCTTCAAACGTTAAGCCCCCATCAAACAATGGGATCATGGCGCTGACTAATAAAAACGCTAAGGTTCCAGCAATAATCGTTGACCCATAAGCAAAACCGACAGTTTTGCCAAGTAAGTGGCCAGAACCTTTTGGTAAGCCAGCAATACCAGATGCGATAAAAAATAAAATAATCAGTGGAATGGTAAAGGTGATCAACTGACCTATTATTTCTTTTACTGTATAGAGGAGTTCAACACCTGTTAGCGGCACATACAAGCCCACTAAAATACCGGCAACAATACCAGCAATTAATTTTAGAATTAAATTCATAACGATCACTTCAATTTTTAGGTGGTAACCTTTTACCACGTTTTAGTTTACTTTTGTTATAAAACAGCCAAATTAACGTTTAACTGCGCAAATTACCACCACAGCTTCGCAGAATCTAATTTGAACGTAAATATATGCGTCCTATCGCGTTGCATTTGTTAACAAAGTTGCAAGTTAATAACATGCTCGCAATTTTGAATACCCGTGTAGTTCTTATGTATAAATCTATATTAAGTGCCGCTCTACTGAGCACACCTTTTACTTCCTTGGCCACCAGCCAACCCATCACCCTCCCTTTTGTTACAGAACAAGCAACAATTGACGGAAAGCTAAATGAAGCAAGTTGGCAACACGCAAAAAAAATCACGATTGATAATGTCACGTGGCCTTATGAAAACAGCAAAAGCCCAGTGACCACACACGCCTATGTCTATGAAGATGGCGAGACGTTATTTATTGGCTTTGAAGCAAACGACCCAAATCCAGAACTAATTCGCGCTTTTTATCGTGACCGTGATGCAGCATGGGATGATGACTTAGTGGGACTGAAAATTGATTCATACAATAATGCTCAATTAGCTTATCAGTTTTTTATTAACCCACTTGGCGTACAACAAGACTCGATAGAAAACGAACTGACTAAACATGAAAGCTCATCATGGGACGGTATTTGGGATAGTGTTGGTGTTATTCATGATAAAGGCTACACAGTAGAAGTGGCTATTCCCTTACGCGTATTGAATTTTGACGACAGCTTAGCAACCAAAACGATGGCGATGGAGTTTTTACGATTTTTACCGCGTAGTGAGCGTTTGCGTATCTCAAATATGCAAATTGACCATGGTAACAATTGTTGGATTTGCCAAATGCCAAGTTACCAAGGTTTTGAACAAGCAAAGCAAGGCAATAACGTGGCGATTATTCCATCTGTAGTGCTTGGCAAAAATGAGACTCGTGATATTGATGGCGCACAAGTGGCTGATTGGGAGTCAGAGAACAATACTGAAGCCAGCCTGGATGTTAAATGGGGGATCACCCCAGATATTACCTTAAATGCGACGATTAACCCTGACTTTTCACAGGTTGAAGCGGATGTTGCTCAATTGAGTGTGAATAATAATTTCAGCTTGTTCTTCCCAGAAAAGCGTGCCTTCTTTTTAGATAACGCTGACTACTTTGCATCAACACTTAACCTTATTCATACCCGTAATATTGCCCAACCAGATTATGGAACCAAGATCACAGGTAGCAAAAATGGCCATACATTTGCCGGTTTTATTGCCAATGATACGCAAACCAATGTGTTGATCCCGGGCAATTTAGGTTCATCTCTTGTCGCCCTTGACGAGAAAAGTGAAAACGGTGCTCTACGATACCGATACGACTTTGAATCAGGGTTATCACTTGGTTCAACAGCAACTCACAGACAAAGTGATGATTATAAAAACACGGTTTATAGTATTGATAGTAAATACAAACCAACAGTGAACGATGTTTTCCTAGTACAAGTATTAAAGTCACAAACGCAATACAGTCAGGATTTTATTGACGAGTTATGTGATGGTGATAACTGTTTACAACCTGAGCAAGTAATTTGTGAATTAAATAGTGATTGCGACTATAACGAAGGTGTACTTCGTGTTTTAAGTAAAGAACAACAATCGGGTACTGGCTACTATGTTAAGTATCAACATGATGAGAAGTACTGGCGTGCATTTGCTGACTATAATTATCGCGATGCTGATTTAAGAGCTGACTTAGGTTTTATCTCGCAAGTTGATTTTAAAAAGTTTACTACAGGTGGCGAATACCGCTGGTATGGTGATAAAGGTAATTGGTGGAACCGCGCTAACCTGTATGCCGACTGGGATATTACCCACAACGAAAATAACGAACTTCTTGAAAAAGAAGCACAAACCAGCTTTTCTGTCAGCGGCCCATTACAAAGCTTTTTTGAAGTCTCTGTTGAGCACCGAAACCGTACAGGTCTTCGCCACGATAAATCACGTTTAGATATAGACGGCAACACTGATTTATTTAGCGAAAATGGCGTTGGCTTTTACAGTGATTTTAAACCAACCGCTGGGGTCTTTGCTTCTTTATATATGTATACAGGTAATGCCGTTGACTTAGCCAATAACCGCACTGGTGATAAGTTTCACATACGCCCGGTACTGAATATGAACCTTGGTAAACATTTTGAAGTACGCTTACGTCATACTTACGAGCAACTGGAAGCAGATGGTAGCGAAGTATTTACCGCAAATTTAAGTGATGTGCGGTTAACTTACCAGTTTAACGTGAATAGCTTTTTACGCCTTGCAGTCATTTATACCGATTTAAAACGTAATCAAGCTAATTACATTGATGATGTAGATAGCCAATATAAAAAGTTAGCCACCCAGTTATTGTATTCTTACAAACTGAACCCGCAAACAGTATTCTTTGCAGGATACTCTGATAATGGCTATCAAGATGATGAACTTTCATCGATAACTAAAGAGCAGCGTACCCTATTTGCTAAATTTAGCTACGCTTGGTTACTTTAAGACTCCATGAGCGCACCTTTCGGTGCGCGCCCTTCTTTTCCCACCTTATTACTAAATGCTATAAGCCTATTCGCTATATGTTATAGCCAAACTTTACTTTCGTTTTTTAATAGTCACAGTAAAGTGTGACTATTACAGATCAATAGCCTAAGCTAGTTGATCACGATTGAATAAATTGCTTCCAAGGGAACACTATGTCTAACATTTTTGAAGATAATTCATTAACAATTGGTAATACACCGATTGTAAAGCTTAACCGCGTAACCTCAGGTAATGTTTTTGCTAAAGTAGAATCACGTAACCCAAGCTTTAGTGTTAAATGCCGTATTGGCGCTTCAATGATCTGGGAAGCAGAAAAGTCAGGCGTATTAACCAAAGACAAAGAGTTAATCGAGCCGACTTCTGGCAACACAGGTATTGCACTTGCGTTTGTAGCAGCTTCTCGTGGCTATAAATTAACCCTGACTATGCCTAATACGATGAGCCTAGAGCGTCGTAAACTATTAAAAGCGTTAGGTGCTAACCTAGTTTTAACTGATGGCGCTAAAGGTATGAATGGCGCGATTGAAAAAGCAAAAGAAATTCAAGCAAGTGAGCCTGGAAAATACATTCTTTTACAACAATTCGAAAACCCAGCTAACCCAAAAATTCACTTTGAAACAACGGGTCCTGAAATCTATGAAGCAATGGACGGTAAAATCGACATATTCGTAGCAGGTGTTGGTACGGGTGGTACTATTACCGGTGTTAGCCGTTATTTAAAACTCGAGAAAGGCCTAAACGTGCAATCTGTTGCTGTTGAGCCAACTAATTCTCCAGTTATTAGCCAAACCTTAGCTGGTGAAGAAATTAAACCGGGTCCTCATAAAATCCAAGGTATCGGTGCTGGCTTCATCCCAGGCAACCTTGATTTAGAAGTTGTTGATGCCGCTGAGCAAGTATCAAATGAAGATGCAATTGCAATGGCTCACGAGCTTATGAAAAACGAAGGTATTTTAGTAGGTATTTCGTCTGGTGCTGCAGTGGTTGCTGCAAAACGCCTTGCTGAAAAACCTGAAAATGCGGGTAAAAACATCGTTGTTATTTTACCAAGTGCTACTGAGCGATACTTATCTAGCCCATTATTTGCTGAAGAATTCAGTGAAAAAGAGTTAGTTCAATAACGAGTGCAGTTAATTTAAGAAAGGATGCCAAGGCATCCTTTTTTATTGCCAAGCAAAAATAAATCCCACAATTTTACTAAGTTAACTTTACATCTCAGTCATTTAGTCACACACTTAAAATTATTTAATCTAGCAAATCAAAGCATAATGAAAAACGTACTCTTAATTTTTGCTCTATTGAGTAGTTGCTTAATGTTGGGTTGTGGCTCTGAAGAGTCACCTCAGGGCGAAAAAAATACCCCAGGCAACACAGCCACGCTTTATTTTGATGCACTGTATAACCAAAACGATTTAAATCAAGCCATGGAATACGCAACTCCAAAAATGGCTCGCATTATGAAATCTTATGGCACCGCAAACCAATTCGCTCGTAACCTAATTAACATGCAATACGACGAAGTTGTAATTGAAGTTGATATGACCAATATGAGTTTACGTGAACAGTACGGTGATAAGGCTAATATTAATTTAATCTTTACGGGTTACTTCAACGGTAAAAAAGTGGATGATATGCGCAGTGTAAAAATGATCCGCAAAAAAGGTAATTGGTATATAGAAAAGATTAACGCCGATCCATTTGCTCGATAGATGGTTATCTTAAAGTAAAAATGGGCCTAAAAAGGCCCATTTTTTGATTCCGTGTATAAATTACTCTTCATCAAATTCTTGGTGTTGACGCTGTGCAGGGCGCGCTAAGATCTCAACATAAAACGATGTTAAGCCTTTGGCTTCAATATCACTAATACATTTATTAATCTCTGCTACGTGAACAACTTCGGCTTCATCCGCTGATTCACCAAACTTGCAGTCAAATGCCCAATAATCAGCACCAGCTGGGAGTGTTTTATTACGCTCACGTTTCAAATATTTTTTTACTTCGTGTTTGGCTGCATCAACCATGCGAGGGTACTTAATCTTCTCGTGGTTAAGCGTGAATGTCTTCTTCATTATAGTCCTAATAGCTTGGTTCAATGACAATGGCGCTAAGCCATAGGCACACAGTATAACAAGGCCATAAAAAATTAGCTGTATTTTTTCTTATCTTGCTTGAATTTACTTATTAAAGTGTAGATTAATTTATTTATGTGACAATGTAGTTAATCAATTAGGCTGAAATTAAATGCAAAGGTTGATGAATAGCATCTTCTGTTAAACTATCGTAAAAAGCTGCAGCGTCAATTTGGGCACGCTCAGTTGGTTGATTTTTATCAAGGTAGCGTTTTCTTACTGCGGGCTCACAATTGTCTATCACTTCTAGTGGAATGTGATTTTTATCATCTCGAACATGCAATGGCTCAGGTGCTAAACAATGACGTAAGCGAATGTCTGAAAGACCACCTTGAAGTAATCGAAGAGCATTATCTTGACCAATCAACATATCAAATTGCTCTGGTGCTAATGATTGCTTAGGACCTGCCCCTAACTGGGCTCTAAGCACCTCTTCTGAAACGTGAGGATTACTTATTTCTGTTTTAGGTAGATGAAATTGACTAAAATCAAGTGCGTCATGTGAGAGCATTGCTAATAATAATGCAAACTCACCAGAGCGATGTTCATGAACACTTTTATTAAGACGATTATCGAGTTGACTCTCATTGAGCAACAAACCATCAACTTGCATAGACTTTAGCCAAATAGATTCCAGATTAATCAGTTATCGGCA
This sequence comes from Pseudoalteromonas sp. APAL1, assembly GCF_021532475.1. Lineage (NCBI taxonomy): Bacteria > Pseudomonadati > Pseudomonadota > Gammaproteobacteria > Alteromonadales > Pseudoalteromonadaceae > Pseudoalteromonas > Pseudoalteromonas sp. APAL1. Next base: position 13,547 of record NZ_JAKGAW010000035.1, read on the forward strand.
TTAATCCAATTTTCTTTAGTTTTTTTCTTTACTTAAATAACCAGTTTGCTATTATCAGCGCCGTTGCATTGGAGGGGTTCCCGAGCGGCCAAAGGGATCAGACTGTAAATCTGACGGCTCAGCCTTCGCTGGTTCGAATCCAGCTCCCTCCACCACTTCCTTCTGGTAGTGGGGCCAAATGCAATAGTAAAATCTGTGTGGAGGGGTTCCCGAGCGGCCAAAGGGATCAGACTGTAAATCTGACGGCTCAGCCTTCGCTGGTTCGAATCCAGCTCCCTCCACCACTCTTTACTCTTTCTAGCTTTACTCTTTCTAGCTTTACTCTTTCTAGCTTATCGCTACCAACTCAAACTACTGCCATTTTGTTTCAACCATTGCTCAGCGTTTTTATAGTCTGGATAAAACTGTCTAACACGTTGCCAAAACTTAGCACTGTGATTCATATGTTTAAGATGAGCAAGTTCGTGTACAACCACATAATCAATCACCCATGTCGGTGCACTCGCTAAATGTAAATTAAAGGTCAGCTCTCGACGCTTATTACAACTTCCCCAACGACGTTTATAATGTTGAATTTTAAGTTTTGTGGGCAGAGCTTCAGACATCTGCAAACAATAATCATGAACACGCATTTCGATATAACTCTCTAGCTTTTCGTGTAAAAACTGCTCGAGCAGTGCTAAATAGTTTGCTTCTTGATGTTTGACCCGTGATGAAATAGATAAAATAAGCCGACACTGTGCATCTTGTTGCCAAGTGCTTTTAGTGCCTTTAGCAAATACTATCGGCACATTTTGTCCAAATAACTTAATCGCCGCGTTTACAAGAGGAAGTTGGCGGCGTTCAGCATGAATGGATTGTTTGGCAATTTGTTCATCGACCCAATCTTGCTTGGTCTTTAACCAGGCATCAATCTCAGTTTGTGGAACATAAAAAGGCGCATAAACAGTGAGTTTCTGCTGGGCAACTTTAATAGCCACTGTGGTTCTGCGTTTACTGCGCTTTAGGGTGTAGTTCAACAAATATAAGCCAATTCAATTAATAAAAAGTATGGATTCCATTTTACCCTGTAAAATAACTGCTAATCTATAAAGATGACCAACAAATAATTTTCATGTTTATGTCTGATAAACCTTGTTGTAGTTATACCTCGCCTTCAGGAAAAAAGTGCTTGGAAACCGATATGGGGTCTGGATTCTGTTTTTGGCACGATAGTAAGTTTGATAAGTCAGGACTAGATCTAACCCAGAAATTAGAGCGTTATGCGAAAAAAGGTGGTTTACTGCATGGGTTACAGCTAAAGCGCGCTAACCTCAGTGGTCTTAATCTTATTAAGCAGGATGATGAGGAGGGATATGACCTATCCTACTGTAACTTTTATCGAGCAAACCTATCAGGCGCACACCTTTTTAATAACAAAATCGCTAACGCATCACTAATGAAAGCAAATCTTCACGATGCCAGCTTACATTATTGCGATTTAAAGAATACAAACTTATTAGGGGTTAAGTTTAATGATAGTCGTATTGACAATATCGATTTAGGCGACCATTTACTGCAAGAAGCACAGGCCATTAAAGCTCGCAAAAATAGACAGTATGATGAAGCTCGTGACTTATTCGAACAATCCGAAGAGATATATCGAAACTTAAGGAAGGCATCTGAAAACCAAGGACTTTTTGAACTGGCTGGCAACTTTACTTATAAAGAGCTTAGAATGCGCCATGCCCAATATCCAAAAGGATCAACAAAACAAATTACGTCGAGTTTTATTGATATGCTTTGTGGGTATGGTGAAAAGCCTGAAAACGTTATTCGCTTTAGCCTTTCGCTGATAATCTGCTGCGCAATTTGTTACTTTCTATTCGGTGTCAGCTATAGCGATACAATTTTGCAACTTAGCCTTGATAACACTTGGCAAGACAACTTATCTGCCTTATTGAATAGTTTTTACTTTAGTGTAGTAACATTCACAACGCTTGGATACGGAGATATAACTCCCATAGGTTTTTCACGATTTATTGCTGCATTAGAAGCATTTTGTGGTAGTTTTTCTCTCGCTTTGTTTGTGGTTGTATTCGTAAAACGTATGACTCGCTAAAGCATAATGTATGAACCAACGTGCTTTTTAGCTTGATACATTTTTTTATCTGCTCGGTTAATTAGTTCTTCTGCATCAACAGTGCTATCAAGTGGGGCTGCGATTATGCCAACACTTAAATGTAATTCCGGATACTGCTCCTCAAAAATACCTATTAGCTTTTCACAGATATGGGTTGCACTAGCAACTTCACAATCTGGCAAAATGATGCAAAATTCATCACCGCCGTAACGACATGGAACGTCTATTTCACGAATATTTTCCAACAAATATTGGCCTATGTACTTAAGAACTTCATCGCCTTTTTGATGGCCTTGCGTATCGTTGATTGATTTAAAGTCATCTAAGTCAAAATAGACAATTGTAAGCGGTGATTTATGGCGCCGAGCTCTTGCTAAGTCACGCTGTAAAAGCTCTTGCATTACGCGTCGATTATAAAGGTTCGTGAGAGGGTCTAGTTTAGCCAGCTTTTCAAGCTCTTGAGTTCGTTGTGCGACCTTTTCTTCAAGTCCTTTTGCGTAGACTTCTGTTCGACGTTTGGCGTTCTCAATCTCTCCAACTAAGCTGTCTATGTAAGTATCAAACACTAAAGTAGTATCAAAATAAATTAATCTATCAATAACCGTTAGAGTTTGTTGTAATTCAGCGTGGTCACTAATCTTTTCTCTAAGCACATCAAAGATCAGTTCTTTAAGCGTACAAACTGCCGACAAATAGAGTTTAGGTTCTACCCCAATACGTTTGTGAACCATACCAATTCTTAGTCTATTGTTGACATATTCATGCTCATAGCGACCACAAAATAAATCAATAATATATTGACGCTGCGCATCTCTTAATCGGGTTAATGTATCGGCATCACCAATTAACAATGATATTTCATCGACTTCTGTTTGCTTTTTATAAAAATCACTCACCACATCTTCAATCGCTGATTCAATAATTGGTTTGTAATTAATTAGTGATGATAAACTTTTCGAAGTGAGCCCCAGTAAACTCATTCTGTGCTGAATTTCAACGTCATTAATTTTCATTTGGTCCACTAAAGTCTGTTCAGTTCTACGCATTTACCACCTCAAAATACTCCTTTTTAACTAAATATAGCCAAGGAATTAAAACCTACGAAGTTTAGTTAGAGTATTTTCTCAAAATAACTAACAATTTATATTAGACTAGTTATAAAGGCAGTGACGAATAAATATGATGATAAATACGTTTTTTATAACCGATCAAAATCCCAGCTTGATTGTTAATGGGATCTACGACCCCACATTAGTGACGCTTTCAATCGCAACAGCTATTTTTGCCGCCTATTTTTCACTTTATATTATAGATTTAGCAAACAAGACTGAGTTTATCTCGTACCAAAGGTTAGGCAGTGCAACGGGCGCATTAGTAATGTCTGGTGGGATATGGAGTATGCATTTTATCGGTATGCTCGCTTTTTCTCTGTGTACGACAGTTAATTACGACCCCACACTCACGTTTTTATCCTTCTTACCGGCATTTCTAGCTTGTTACATATGCTTTTCAATCTTCAGGCGCCATTATATGTCGGGTATCCCGCGTGCAATTAAATTGGCCTTGGGATCAGTTTTACTTGGAGCAGGTATTGGCACAATGCACTATACAGGCATGGCTGCAATGGAGCTAAGCCCTCTGCTTCGCTATGACCCTAGCTGGTTTTCAGCCTCCATAATTGTTGCTGTCCTTTTATCTTTTATCGGATTGTATTCACGTTTTCATTTAAGTGATCACTTCAAGGCACTATCAACGCTCCAAAATCGCCTTATTTGCGCCATTATATTTGGTTTTGCAGTATCAGGAATGCATTACATGGGTATGGCTGCAACTCGGTTTGTAGCCACATCCCCTCTGCTATCTGAAAATGTCCAAACATCGCAGCTGGTTTTTATTGCAATTAGCGTCTCATTCGCCACCGTATTACTTACCACCCTAGTCGGAATATTTAACGGTATGGTGCGTTTTCGCTTGCTACTCGCTGAAAAGTCTGCAGAAGAATCTCGTCTAGAAGCCATTTTAAGCACTGCTGTTGATGGTATTGTGACTATCAACATCAAAGGAGTGATATTGAGCTTTAATAAAGCAGCAGAGAACATTTTTGGCTGGCAGCAACACGAAGTGTTAGGCAAAAATGTAAAAATACTAATGAATGATGATATTGCAGCTCAACATGATGACTACTTATCAAATAGCAGTAATCATGAAGTTAAAAAAATCATCGGGGTAAACCGAAATGTTTATGCTAAACACAAGCATGGACACTTATTTCCTATCCGGTTAGGGCTTGGCGAAGTAAAACAACCAGACAAAGAGCCATTGTTTGTCGGTTTTATTACTGACCTAACAGAACAGCGTGCTTTGCAGCAAAGTCTTGAAGAAAAAGAGAAACAATACCGCACCTTGATGGATAATATGCCGGGTGCTGTATTTCGGTGCCTATTAGACGAAAACTGGAGCATGCTGTTTATTAGCCCCAGCGTTTTAGATTTAACGGGATACAGCCCTGATGAGTTTGTTTCAGGTCGAATTAATTTTGAGCAAATCATTCATGGCGATGATAAACAATCTATTAATGAAATTATCTCAAATGCTGCAGTAAACAACACTCAATACGCCGTTGAATATCGCATTCGCCATCGCAACGGTAAGATTATCTGGCTACTAGAGCAAGGATTAGTAAACGAAACTGTCGATACTGATAAAAAGTGCATTGATGGTGTATTAATCGATATCACGGCTCGTCATGAATATGAAGAATCACTAAAGCAAGCAAAACAAGAAGCTGAGGCTGCGGCTCATGCGAAGCAATCATTTATGGCAAATATGAGTCATGAAATTCGCACACCTATGAATGCTATTATTGGCTTTAGTGATATTTTAATGGATAGCCCATTAAGTAAAGAACAGCAAAAGCATATTATTACCGTTAATAAGTCAGCACGCTCATTACTGCACTTGCTTAATGAAGTATTAGATTCTGCTAAGTTAGAAAAGGGCAAACTCGACATACAACTTGAGCATTTTAATTTACAGACTCTGCTCGATAACATCGTTTCTACTTTTTGGCTTGAAGCAAAGCGAAAAAATTTACTGCTTGATCTGAGGATCAACGACGATGTTGCACCTGTTTATATCGGTGATGAAGTTCGTATTCGCCAAGTTATGAATAACTTGCTAGGCAATGCTATCAAGTTTACAGAGCAAGGCTCTGTGACAGTCAGCGTCAGTAAAACGCAAAATAATCAACTTTTCTTTGAAATTAAAGACACAGGTATTGGTATTGCTAAACACCGTTTAAATGCTATTTTTCAACCATTTGAGCAAGCTGATGGCACAATGACTCGACGTTTTGGAGGCACAGGTCTTGGTACGACTATCAGCAAGCAATTAGTTGAATTAATGGGTGGGACTATCAATGTAATTAGCGATGAAGGACAAGGTAGTTGTTTTTATTTCACGCTCCCCTTACAAGAGGGAGATGCAAAACAGGTTGATATTCTTAATCACAGTAAGCTCACCTTACCACCTTTGCGAATTTTAGTTGTTGACGATATTGAGCAAAATATCGAGCTACTTAAAATCTTGTTATCGCAGGCAGGTCATACTATCACAACCGCAAGCAATGGTTTTGAGGCTATTGCAGCGTTCGAAAAGCAAACTTTCGATGTCATTTTAATGGATATTCATATGCCTGAGTGTGATGGTTTAACCGCGTGTAAGAAGATACGGGAATTAGAGCAGATACAACAAATAAAAGTTACGCCAATTATCGCCCTCACCGCAAGCGTTCTTCAACAAGATAAGTTGACCACTAAACAAGCTGGCATGAATGGCTTTGCGAATAAACCTGTGGACATTAGTCAACTAAATCATGAAATAGCCAAAGTACTTGGTTTAGACATTAGTACTACCCATGATTACTACGAAAGTAATGATAAAAAACACATAAACTACGATAAAGGGGTGTTAATGTGGGGTTCGAAAGAAAAGCTAAATACTGAAATTGGCTTATTCCTAGCTAACCACCAACATAGTATTCTACGACTTAAGGGATCCACACTCAGCGAAGCAGAGCAAAAATCAATTTTACATACATTAAAAGGTGTTGCAGGGAATTTAGCACTTGCAAAGTTATTAGACCTACTGACTTTAGCTGAAAAAGAGCGTGAAAAGGATAGCTTTGCTGCACTGATTGACGAGTGTGAACAAGAATGGCGTATTCTTTACTCTCAGCTTGGGGACCTTAACCAGTCAAAAGTTGATCAACCACTGGAGCACGCTATTCCCATAGGCGCATTAATAGCTAAAGTTAATAAACTGCTCACGCAAGCTGAACACGCAGAAATAGACGATGAACTATTAAACCTTGTTCAAACAGAGACCCCAGCGGAGTATAAAGACAGGGTTGTTGAAATTTGTGCGCATTTTGATAATTTTGATTTTGATGCAGCAATGCAGGCTTTAACTGAGTTAAAGCAATGCCTCTTAGCTGCTAAGGAACACAAATGACTCCCGTTTCAGAACGTGAAAGAATTCTTGTAGTCGACGACGAACCTGCAAACCTCAAAGTGCTCAGAGAAGTGCTCTCTAAAGATTACCGGCTATCATTTGCTAAGTCTGGCGAGCTTGCATTGCAGCTTGTTGAAAATGAACCACCAAAGCTAATTTTACTGGATATCATGATGCCAGATATGACTGGTTTTGAAGTCTGTAAAGTATTAAAAGCAAACCCAAAAACAGCGCATATTCCTGTCATTTTTGTCACCGCGCTCTCTCATGAGCAAGACGAATCTGAAGGCTTTGCCCTTGGTGCAGTCGATTATATTACCAAACCAATTAGCCCTGCGATTGTAAAGGCTCGTGTAAAAAACCATCTATCGTTAGTTCATGCTGAACAGTTACAACTGGCGCATATTGATTTGATCCAACGCTTAGGCCGCGCCGCAGAATACAAAGACACCGACACTGGCGAGCACATTTCTCGTATGAGCCGTTACAGTAAAATATTAGCACTTGCCTATGGTATGAGTGAGCATGAAGCAGAGCAGCTTAGGCAAGCAGCGCCTATGCATGATATCGGCAAGATAGGAATTCCTGATGCTGTTCTATTAAAACCAGGACGTTTAAATGAACAAGAGTATGAGCATATGAAACAACATGCTCTCATTGGCGCTAAAATTCTAGAAAACTCAAGTTCGCCATTATTACAGCTCGCTCATAAGCTAGCGCTTGAACACCATGAAAAATGGGATGGTACGGGTTATCCGTATGGCCTTAAAGGCGAAGAGATCAGTATTGAAGGACGTATTGTCACAATTGCAGATGTATTTGATGCATTGACGTCGAAGCGCCCTTACAAAAAAGCCTGGTCAGTTGAAGAAGCCATCGACTTATTGAAAGACGAAGCCGGTAAGCATTTTGACCCACAACTTATCGATTTATTTATCGGTCAAATAGACAGCATCATAGAAATCAAAAACACTTATAGCAACTAATAGTGTATTTAAGGCCTCATTTGAGGCCTTTTTTAATTGCTTCATAATCGTGAGAAGTAATTTCATGGCTGTTACCGGCACAGTCTTTAAAATACATTGAGTAAGTAACACCATGATCTGCAACAACGGTTTTAATATCAAATTGAGCTAGATGCTCAAGCCACGCTAAAAACTGTGCTGCATTTGCGCCAAAGGCAATTCCTTTACTTGTGCCTTCTGCTTCAAATAGCGCCAAACGAATCGTCTTTGCTTGATCTTCTAAAGTTAAAGGCCCTTTTCCTTCATCCCAAAAAGCAAGTTCAGGTACCACACTAAAACCAAGTACTTGTTGATACCACTTTACTGCAGCCGCTAAATCATCAACATTTAAGTGGCAGTGATCAACTCCAGATAGTGACGGAATAGCCATGTTACTCCCCTATCTCAGTTTTCAACTGTTCTAAAAATGCGAGCATGTATTCTGTGCGTCGTTTAGCCTCATCCTTTGCTGATGGCGTGTTCATACTCTCGCTGATGTGTAACAACTTAATGAAAAAATGATCGAGGGTATATTTTGTATCGTCTGGTTCGCGGTTTAAACAAAATGGATCGTCTTTATGATACAGGTAGCGACCAATTGAGCCCCCTACTTTCATGCAGCGGCTTACCCCAATTGCGCCTAATGCATCCATTCGATCAGCATCTTGCACTATTTGCGCTTCGACGCTTTGTACTTTGATATTGGCACTAAAACTATGTGCCGCAATAGCATGATGAATTGCGCTAAAATACTGCTCAGGATAATGAATTGAGGCTAAAAAACTCAACGCTTTGTCTGCGGCCATAGTCGATGCTTTTGCACGGTCTGGGTGATTTTTTGCAACCGCAACGCAATCATGTAACCAAGCAGCTGGTAACACTACTGCCATTTCTGCCTGCTCGGCAATACATAACTGTTTTGCAACCCTCACAACACGCTCGATATGACTTATATCGTGTGCGACATCGGCATGGAGTAAAGACATAATAAAATCTCGACACTGAGTTTCTAAAGCTGCAAAGTCTATTTCTGGCTGCATATACAGGCTATTACCATTAACTAATTGAAATTATGCTTACTTTAGCGTGCTTGCTGGATTTGTTCAAAACATTCATTGTATGTTTGCCAGTGCTTCATTAAACTATGCCCCCTTTTGTTTGACGCGAGAATCCCTATGTCATCTGCTATTTACCTGCAAGCTGGACGTGAAAAATCATTAAAAAGAAAACACCCATGGGTGTTCTCAAAAGCCATTAAGAAAGTAAAAGGTAAGCCAGGACTAGGGGATACTGTCACTATCTATGACAATGACGGTAAGTTTTTAGCCATTGCTGCTTACAGTCCGCAATCGCAAATTCGCGCTCGTGTATGGAGTTTTGATCAAAACGAAATCATTGACCAAGCATTCTTTGAAAAACGTTTGCGCCGTGCCTATGCTGCCCGTGAGCAGGTGATCAGCGAAGGCGGTTTAACCGGTTTTCGTTTAAGTGCTGCTGAGTCTGATTACCTACCTGGTATTACTATCGATAAATTTGATAATGTACTTGTTTGTCAACTACTAAGTGCCGGTGCAGAACGCCATAAAGGTGAAATTGTTGCTGCACTGATGGCTATTTTCCCAGGTTGCGATATTTATGAACGTTCAGACGTTGATGTTCGCACTAAAGAAGGTCTTGAGCCAATCAAGGGCCTACTTTGGGGTAAGGAACCAACAGAACCTGTCATCATCGAAGAAAATGGCCTTAAACTCGAAGTAGACATTCTTGAAGGCCACAAAACAGGCTTTTATTTAGACCAACGTGATAGTCGTGCTGCTCTTGAGCGCTTTGTTAAAGACAAAACAGTATTAAACTGCTTTAGCTACACAGGTACTTTCTCGCTTTATGCGTTACGTGGTGGCTGTAAGCACGTTACTAACGTGGATGTGTCACAGCCAGCGCTTGATACTGCTAAGCGTAACGTTGAGCACAACAACCTCGATTTATCTAAAGTTGATTTTGTGAAGCAAGATGTCTTTAAGTTATTACGCCAATACCGTGATGAAGGTGTGCAATTTGATACTATCGTTATGGATCCACCAAAATTTGCTGACAACAAAGCGCAATTAACGGGTGCGTGTCGTGGTTATAAAGATATCAATATGATTGCGATGCAAATCTTAAAACCAGGTGGAACCTTACTCACCTTCTCGTGCTCTGGATTAATGGAACAAAACTTATTTCAAAAAGTGGTTGCGGATGCTGCCCTTGATGCAGGTAAAGACTTATTGATCATGGAGCGACTAAACCAAGCTGCCGACCACCCAATTGCTGGCAGCTACCCAGAAGGCTTTTATCTTAAAGGTCTGATTTGTAAGGTTTACTAGTTAAAACTTACAATTTCTAAACCGGCACTCAAGGAGCCATCTTGCTCCTTGGTTGCTCGTATCACACGGGCTGTTGCATCAAATGAAGTAATCGCCGTGCTAGTCGAAGCAATTAACACCCGATAAAGACTGCCTATTTCTAAGACTTCATCAAGGTGAATAGCCAGCCCTGTTGCACTTAAATCAGTGCACATCACCTGAATTTCTTCGCCATTAACTGCATCTAATGGGATTAGTTTTGCAGGGGTATGAATTTGCATGCGGCGAAAATCGCGTTTCTCCTCATGAAACATATGGCCTCCTATACCAGTGTTTTTATTTTCTCTATTAATGTTTTAACAGAAAAAGGCTTCACTACATAGGCGTCGCAACCGGCATCAAACCCCGCTTTTTGTTCAAGCTCGGTTTCAAGACCAGACACCATGACAACAGGAATTTGCTCTGTTTCTGGGGTGTTTTTTAGTAATCGGCAAGTATCATAACCATCTAAGCCCGGCATACACACATCGAGTAGTATAGCATCCGGCGGCTCAGCAATAGCCGATGTTAAACACGATGTGCCTGAGTTTGCATAGCTTAACGAAAACTCATTCCCAAGGCTTGCTTTGAGCATTTCAAAATTAAAATATTCATCATCAACAATTAAGATAGTTTGTTGAGGCCGATTTATGCTGCGCTCAGGAATAGAAATCGGTCTTTCCTTTTCAATGCCCACACTCTCTCCTTTTAGTAGTCACGTATTTGACTCAATTTGATGAGGATTCACGCTCACCATAATACCTTTACATTAATTATAACTCACTTTCTTTAATTGCGTTTAGTACACGCTTTGCAGATACAGGATAGGGTGTCCCCAGTGTTTGTGCAAATAAAGAAACGCGCAACTCCTGTTGCATCCAAAAGATATTTGAAATCTCTTCTGGTACAGGCATCCCCTTTGGAATTTTGTTAGTAAGTTTTTGATATTGCTCGGCCACTTTTTCAAGCTCTAATACACATAAACGATCGCGATTAGGATCAACCGGTAACTTTTCTAAGCGGCGTTCAATAGCTTTTAAGTAACGAATTAAATCTGTCATTTTTGCTGCGCCGTGCTGGCTTACAAAGCCTTTGAACACTAAGCTTTGTAACTGTGATTTAATATCACCGTGCGCCGTAATCATGGTTAAATCAACGCGTCCTTTCATACGTTTATTTAAGCCATGAGCTATACTCAGCACTTGCTCTACTTGGGTGGCAATCTCAACAACTGTGTCACCAAGCTCGCCGCGAATTTGCTCTTTGGCCTTTTCAAATGACTCTGCAGTGCGGATGTTGCCATATTTAGTTAATAGGCTATCGACGGCTGCTGCGATACAGTCATCAATTAAGTCATTCACCTTACCAAAGGGATTAAAGTACAAACCTAATTTAGATTTGTTCGGTAAGTTTTGCTGTAAATATTTAATCGGTGATGGCACGTTTAATAATACCAAGCGGCGTAAACCTTGTTGGTGCGCCTGCTGTGCTTTGTGTTCATTATCAAATAGCTCAACTGCTGCTGAATCTTTTTTATCCACCAGCGCCGGAAATGCTTTAATTTCGTATTGACCTTGCTTTTTCACGTAAGAGCTTGGTAACTCACCAAAACTCCACTCGGTCAAATCAGCTTTCTCTATACCCTTGTCGGCCACTTTCGATAAGGTATCCGTTACCTTACCTTGTAACTGGGCTTTTAGTTTAGATAAATTTAAACCGCGAGCGAGTAACTTATCGTGTTCATCGCGTACTTCAAACTGTAAGCGTAAATGCGGAGCAAGGGTTGATAAATCCCATGCATCCGGCTCAACACGCACACCTGTCATACGTAATAAGCGCGTGCTAATTGCATCAATTAAGTTGCCTTGCATCGGCTCGATTGCAGCAAGTACCGCATCGGCGTAGTTTGGCGCAGGCACAAAGTTGCGACGAATCGTTTTTGGTAGCGACTTGATAAGCGCACAAATTAACTCATGTCGAAATGCTGGAATATGCCAATCAAAGCCAGTTTTTTGCACTTGGTTTAACAGTGCTACCGGAATTTGTACCGCAACACCATCAACGGCTTGCCCTGGATCAAAATGATAAGCCAGTGGTAATAACAAGTTCTCTTGCTGCCAGGTATCTGGGTAATCAAACTCAGTGACATGATCGGCACCATGCTGCATTAGCTCTTCTCGAGACATATGCAAAAAGCGTTTATCTTTTTGTTTTTGTCCCTTCCACCACTTATTAAACGCGGCACGGTTATTTACATCTTGCGGAATTTTCTTGTCGTAGAATTCAAATAAGGTTTGTTCATCAACCAAGATATCACGGCGGCGAGATTTATTTTCGAGTACCTGAATATCTTCAATTAGCTCTTGGTTAAATTGTAAAAAGCCTTCATTTTGACCCAGCTCTTGCTCTACCAATGCTGTGCGAATAAATAACTCGCGACTTACTTTCGGATCAATATTGCTATACACACAGCGGCGCTTATTTACAATTAATAGGCCATACAAGGTTTGCTGTTCAAACGCGATAACTGCACCCGGCTTTTTCTCCCAATGCGGTTCGCTATAGCTGCGTTTCACTAAATGCTGCGCAAAGCCTTCAACCCATTTCAAATCTATGCGCGCGTTGATGCGAGCATAAAGCTTACTGGTCTCAACAAGCTCCGCTGCCATGATCCATTTTGGGCTCTTTTTAAATAATCCTGAGCCTGGGAAAATATGGAACTGGCTGTTGCGTGCGCCTTTATAAATTTGTTTCTCATCTTTAAAACCAATATGACTTAACATACCGCTTAATAAAGATTGATGGATTCGGTCACTATCAGCAACATGGGTAGTGGCCTTCATGCCCATTTCATTACATACCGTTGATAGCTGATAAACAATATCTTGCCATTCACGGATACGCATATATGCTAAAAAGTCCTTTTGGCATAACTTTCTAAATTGGCTATTGCTTAATTCAGATTGCTGCTCTTCAAGGTAATTCCAAAGATTTAAAAAGGCGATAAAATCTGAATCAGGGTCGTCAAAACGGCCATGCTTTTCATCCGCTGCACCGCGTTTTTCTTGGGGTCGCTCTCGTGGATCTTGAATCGACAATGCCGCAACAATAATGATCACTTCACGCAGTGCACCTAAGCCATCAGCAGTCAGTACCATTTTCGCTAAACGTGGATCAACCGGTAAGCGGCTTAAGCTTCTGCCTGATTTAGTAAGCTCAGTCTTCTTATGACGTTTAGCTGGCTTAATGGCTTCAAGTTCTTCAAGTAGCGTTAAACCATCATTGATATTACGACTGTCTGGCGCTTGCACGAACGGGAACTGCTGCATGTCGCCAAGCCCCAAACCAAGCATTTGCAAAATAACAGAGGCTAAGTTGGTACGTAAAATTTCAGGGTCAGTAAACTCTGGGCGCGAATTAAAGTCTTCTTCACTGTATAAGCGAATACAGATACCCGCTTCGATACGACCACAGCGACCTTTACGCTGATTGGCACTGGCTTGTGAAATTGGCTCAATCGGTAATCGTTGTACCTTAGTACGGTAACTATAACGGCTAATTCGCGCAGTACCTGGGTCAATAACATAACGAATACCCGGTACCGTTAGTGACGTTTCAGCCACGTTGGTGGCTAAAATAATATGACGACGGCTGTGCGGCGCAAAAATTCGGTTCTGTTCAGCGTTTGATAAACGCGAATATAGCGGTAAAACATCCGTGCCTTTGAGGTTTCGCTTTGATAACGCATCAGCGGTATCGCGAATTTCTCGTTCACCATTCATGAAAATCAGAATATCGCCGGGGCCTTCATCGCAAAGCTCATCGACTGCATCAAAAATTCCCTGTAATTGGTCACCATCTGCTTCCATGTCGTCTTTATTGATTTCAGTGGTTGGTCTGTAACGAACCTCAACGGGGAAAGTACGACCAGATACTTCAATGATTGGCGCATTATCAAAATGTTTAGAAAAACGCTCAGGGTCAATTGTTGCTGAGGTGATAATAACTTTTAAGTCAGGGCGTTTTGGCAGTAAATTTTTTAAATAGCCTAAGATGAAATCGATATTTAGGCTGCGTTCGTGGGCCTCATCGATGATGATGGTATCGTATTGATTTAGGTACCTATCTTGTTGAATTTCAGCCAGCAGAATACCGTCTGTCATCAATTTAATGTAACTATTGTCAGAAACTTGGTCGCTAAAGCGAATTTTAAAGCCCACTTGTTGGCCTAGCTCGCATTGCATTTCTTCTGCAATACGATTCGCTACACTTCGAGCCGCGAGTCGACGAGGTTGAGTATGACCAATGTATCCGTCAACACCTCGGCCAAGCTCTAAACACATTTTTGGGATCTGTGTCGTTTTACCTGAGCCTGTTTCACCGGCGATGATCACCACTTGGTTATTGGCGATCGCCTGTTTAATGTCATCTTTCTTTTGACTAACAGGAAGTTGCTCTGGGTAGGTCACTTTAGGCAAGGCAGCCAAACGTTGCTCGCGCAATTGCTGCGAACGGCTAATATCTTCAGCTATTTTTTGCGCTATGCTCGCTTGCTTAGTTTCATCGTTGATTTTTTTGATGCCATGTAGGCGTTTTTTGAAGATGAATTGATCTTTGCGTAAACACGTTTTTAATTCGCCGAACAGCGGACCTAGGTTAACCACCCGATACCCTTATATTTCTTAACCAATAGACTGATATTGTATCAAATAATCTATCAGGTGGTCATGGCTTTATTTATGCCAATTCGCTTAATTAAGTGAACAGTTTTGAGGCAATAAAATCTCGTTGATAACAAGGCAAAAATTTCGTTATTTAGTTGTTCTCGGCAATTGCTCCTGCATTGCTCTACCTCCTGCATCCATGCAGTCGTAAATGAGAGATTTTTAACGCAGTTAGCGACAGATTTAATCCCTCAAAATGATTAAGTATTATTGCGAGTTGGCATAATCCTCTCGGTTGGAATTGGCATGGCACAAACGTCGATGTAATCAGGGCTTTCAACAAACCATGCTTCTACGCGATTTTTACGCGCTTCAATAAGGGCTTTAAACGCATTTGAGTCTGTTTTCATCACCCGAAATTCACTGTTATCTGTGTCTTTGATATCTGCTAATACTTGCATATCTGTGATGGGGTTAAATGCCTGACTATCAGTGGCTTTACGCTGCAAGAGATTAAAGTGCTCCATCCCTTCTAAAACACGACCAAACACAGTGATATTACGGTCTAAATAGCGTTGACTATTGCCGATGGTTACATAAAATTCGGTACCACCGGAATTGATATCATTACCGCGGGCCATAGCAAAAATTCCTGGGCAATGTACTTGCCATGTTTCGGTTTGGCTTTGGTTTTGTGCCACAGCAAAGCCATTTAAAAAGCCCGTTTTAGCGGCATAGCCATCAGGTCCTTTAAGCTCTGTAATCGCTAAAGGAGTCTCGGTGCGTAGATAAAACTCAGCAGGTAACCCTTTTTTGGCATTTTTAACGGGTTTACTTTCGCTGGCATCCCCGCCCTGCGCAACAAATCCTTCAACAAAGCGATACATACTCAGGCCTTGATAAAACCCTTCTTTGGCAAGCTGTCGCATGTTATTTGCGTGAATGGGCGCTAGTTTATCGTTTAGTTCGATATAAGCAGCGCCTGTAGGTAAGGTTAATTTAATAACGTTTTCGGCACTGACTTTTCGCCACTCACTGCTACTTGCGGTTTTAATGATTTCGCCAGCAGAACGTTTTTGGCTTGTTTCTTTTGCAGCAATTGGTGCAGCTAATGCTACGCCAAGGCACAGAGTTAATAGACTTAATTTCATTGTTATTATCTTTTAAGTAATTGACAATTCAGCCTATTAACTTATGCCCTAATAAGCAAGTAAACGCGATTTATGGTGCCAAGTTAAATTGTTAGTCCCAATCAAACTTGTAGAGAATATCTACATTTCTATTTAAACCGCTGGTTACCTCGATATACAATTGCGACAACAATTGATAACGAACTGCCACTTCACTTAATGAATCAAAAATGCCGACACTGTATTTCACTTGAATACCCGGTGTGACGTAACCAGATATTTCAACTTTGGTGTCGTCCCCACTGCCGCTTGAGCTTAAGCTGACATCAGACAAACCAAAGCTTTCACCGATTTTGGATACCACACCTTCACTGCGATTTACACCTTGGGCAAGCAGTAATTGGGTGAGCATCGCATCGGTTGAGCTATCTCCTTCATCAAGAGGTTGCCCGTTTAATAAATAAGCCAATGCTTGGGCTTGGTCCATCGCAGGCTCTGAGAACACTTTTAATGAAGGTTGTTCGACATTACCAGTTAACGTAATACCTGCAATCACGCCATTAGATGTGTTATCCGGATTACGAATTGCCTTAATGTTTAGGTACGGTTTATCAATTGAGCCGCTAAAGCCCACCTGACCGGTGCGAATTTGCAAGTCTTGCCCAAAGGCACGATAGGTACCTTGAACAAGGTTCAATTCACCCGTTGCTATCATCGGTGTAACTTGGTCCATGCTGATGTTAATGTCACCTTCAACTTTAGACTGTAAGCCAAACGAATCAACGCGCACATCATTCTCAACCAACACCTTTAGGTTTATGGCATAGTCAAAGGGGACTTTTTCTGATTGTTGCTGCTCAATATCAACAATGACTTCATCATCGCTGACTTGTACAGCGCCTTCTGGTAGCTCTTCAATGGCAATACGACCCCATGGCACTACAACTTGGCCATCAAGATTAAACGCATTATTCTTCAAAGACATAGTTAAATCTGGCGATACTTTAAAGGTGACATCTTGCTGGGCACGCACAAAAAACTCTTTACCGTTTAATTTCACGTCAACGTCAGGTAAATCTTGCTGCCAATCAATACCGCCAGATAAATTAAGTGCGCCCCCTTCGGTATCTTTAAGCTCACCAGTCAGCTTCGCACTTTGGTTATTAAAGGCAATGTTCACATAAGAGTTTTGCAGCGATACAGGCAGGTTTGCCCCTTCAAGGTTGATTTTTTCGACATCAAAATCACCATTGAGTAATGGTTCTTTTAAAGTACCTGCGATTGCTAATCGACCTTTAATGTCGCCTGTTAGTTGCTCAAGTGAAGCAATAAAGGGTCGTAAGTTTGTTAACTCAATTTTCTCAATAACCAAGTCGCCCGCTAAGGTCTGTTGATTTTGAATATCATCAATGTTGAGCTCAGACGTTACTTTACCTAATACGGATGAATCAATAGTGGCATTAAGTTTACCAACTTGTGCGTCGCTCATTGCCGATATATCTAAAACCTCAACCGGTAACTTGTAGACACTTGCACCATCGATTAAGGATGCTTCAAGCTGCTGAGTTTTGATATTGGCACGAATGGTTTTTAGTGCGCCATTATTCCAGTTGGCAACAAACTCCCCGCTTGCATCCCCTGTTACTTTCAAGTTATCTGGTAAGAAGTGTTTAAATTCAGCAATCGATAACGCTGCAAGCTGTGCATTTAACTGGCCTAACTGCTTAGTTTGCTGCAAAGTCTCAAAGCATAATTTTGAGTTATCACTTTGCCAGCAATGTGCAGCGACATTAAAGTCAAATGTCTTGGTATTAACTTGAATATTAACTGGTTTATTAGTGCCAAAGCGCACCTGATTATCGGTAACAAGAATTTGGCTCAGCGCACCTTGCCAGGTTTCTTTATTAAATTTACCGTCAATATCAAATGACGCCTTGCCTTGGTCTGCATCGAGTAAAAAAGTTAAATGGTGATCTGTTTTATCGCCGCTGGCGTCTAACTCAATTTGATTAATTTTGTGTTCGCTAATCGATGCAGAATCAAGCACCAATGACACATCCGTTTGCCAGTCTGCAGCGTAATCAAATTGCCCTTTTAATGTTAAACCATCAACCTGAATATCTTGATAGCTCAATGTATTAAGAACTAAATTTAAATCAACCGTTGGCGCAAGACGCTCACCACGCAAACTCAAATCAGCAAAGCCCTTGCCTTGCATAGGCAAGATATCTTGACGACTTGCATCTAAACGCAATTTGCCGTCAACTTGCCATACATCATCTACCTGACCCGATAAAGCAATTTCATTTTTACCGCTTTTCACTTCTAGTTTATTAAAACTCGCATGCAAGCTGCTATCAAGTTCAAAATCCGACAGCAAGGTCACTGGCACGTCATTCACAGAGCCATTTAATTGCGTATTATCTAAGGCAAGCTGCCACTCACTTGCTTGTAAGTTAAATGAACCATTAAATTCACCAGATAAATCACTACTTAGTGCATCCGTTAAATATTGGGCTTTTAAGTGGCTTAAAACCCCTTTAAATTGGCTTTTTACGCCATTTGACCAATCAACTGATGCGTTAATTTCTGCTTTACTGTCGTTAGTATTAAGGCTTAACTGCTCAAGTTTTGCGTTTGTTAAACTACCTTGTAATTGCGATTTCACAATCATTGCCGGTAATGCATCTAACTGCGTTACTAGACTCAAATCAACAGCATAAGCATCGGCATGGCCTTTCGCTTTTAAATCAAAGTCCGATAATTGCAGCTGTTGTGTATCTGTTGCTATTTGCCACTTTGCTATTTGACCAGTTAAATCAAATGGGTAATTTGTTTGTTTTAGGTTCACAGCCCCTTTTAACTCTGCTGGGTATGCTCCCTGTGTAACTAGGTCTAACTTTAAATCCTCAAGCGGCCCTGAAACTAATAACTTAGCTTGATGCTCAGTGCTATTTACAGACACAGCCCCCTCAACTGTATTTTTACCCGCAAGCGCTGCCGTTAAATTGGTGTTCAATTGCCATTGCTGATAACTTGCAGCAAGCTTTTCAAGATTAATATCGCTTCCCTTGGCTGAAGCTACCAATTCAATATTTTCGACAAGCTGAGCCTCTTCTGCGCCATAAGGAGTAACAGCAACTTTACTGATTTGAAGTTGCTTTAACTCAACATTAATCGGTAGCGTAATATCAAGTGCTGGTAATGCTGGAAGCTCTGTTAATGGCGTTGATTTAGGCTGCTCTTTTGCTTCGTGCAGCATCACAGAAACATCAGCAATGGTCAGTGAATCCACTGTAAGATCCGATGCTTCGCCACGACCACTTAAGTTCAATTTATTGACTGTTACATCGGCGCTCGGGTGCGCGAGATTAAAGCGATTAATTGCAACTCGCTTAACAGCTACTTTCATTGGTAAGCTAATTTGTGCGGCTTGTGCAACTTCAGGCTCTGTTTCAGAGCTCTGCTCAGTTGATGCAGCTTGGCTTTTAATATTTAAATCTATCGACTGTGCGCTTAAATTATCAAGACAAATGCCATCACAACGCCACCAGAACAAATCAATTTTTAGCTGCTTTGCATCAAGCTTGATGCCTTGATTTTCAAAATGAACATCAAACGCATCGTTATATAAAAAACGCCCAGATGGCAGCTTTATTGTTAAGCCATCAATTAACTTATTAGCTGTGTATGCAATAAAGTGATTACCGGGTGCGGTGAATAACAAACAAAACACAATGACTAGCAAACTTGCCATCGTGATTGATAGAACCTTGGTTATCTTTTTTAACATCTTCATTAGATTTCAGGCCCTATGGTAATACTTAATCGGGTACTTTTGCTTTCTTTTGTCAGACCCCAAGCATGGTCGATACGCACCGGGCCAACAGGTGTTAAATACCGAAAACCAAAACCGGCACCGACTTCGACGCGGTCACTAAAATCATTAGTCGCAGTACCACTATCGACAAATAAGGCTGCGCGCCAATGCTCAGCAAATTGATAGTTATATTCAACAGTGCCACTCATCAAATATTTACCACCAATTAAGCGCCCTTCCTCATCTTCTGGGGAAATAGATTCATAGGCAAAACCACGTACACTCTGATCACCACCGGCATAAAAACGCAGTGATAACGGCACATCATTTATATTATCGACCAGCATGGCACCTAGGTTGGCTCTTAAAAACAACATATGGCGATCTGCAAAAGTAGTTAGCCAGGCATTTTGCAGTTGTAAGCGTAAAATGTTGGTTGAAGACATCATATCTTTTAAACCAAATTCGGCCGAAACCATCCATTGGTAACCTTCATAAGGTGTTGTCCCCCCTTCAGTATCTTTTTTCGCATAACTGATACCGGGCATCAGCATTTTTGCACTTTGCTCCTCATCACCAATACGATAGGTTTCATAATCACGCCTTAAAAAGGCCGTGCGCACCCAATCGTCTTCGGTTAGCCATTGCCTTTGCAATTGTCCGGTTAATATTTTGCTATACAGATCATTGGTTACTCCATCTTCAAGTTTGTAACCCAGAGAAAAACGCCAAAGGTCATCATTAGGATCGTCGACTGGTACCGTGTAGCCCAATGATATGTCTTGTTGCTTTTCAGAGACGTTTAAATTGCTTTCTAAGTAGTGGCCATCTTCGGTGATCCAAGGTTTGGTCCATTTAAAACGAACTTTTGGGCCAAAGTCGGTATTGAAACCACCGCCGATTTCATAGCTATTGGCTGGCTTATGTAGTACATCAACATTAACAGGTACTTGATTATCTTTACGTTTTGCAATGTCTGCATACACACGGACACTGGTAAAATAAGGAGTACTCGATAGCGCTAAGTTGTAATCAGAAACCTCGGTCGCTTTACATGGCTGACCTTGTTTAAACTCCGCCAAAGAACGAATGTATTTTTCAGCGGGAGTCTCACTCCCAATGGTGATATCACCAAACTGATAGCGAGGACCGGTATCGACATTAAAAATGACTTTTGCGCTATTATTTTTTAGCGATACAGCCAATTTATGCTCGTGCCACTTCGCATCAAAATAGCCTAACTCTAATAGCTGGCTTTCAATACCTTTTCTAGCAGCCTCATATTTACCGTGATTTAAAAAGTCACCCTGCTTGATTTTGATACTATTGACAGCAGACATAAATTCAGCGTCATCTTTCCCGGCACCAGTGATAGTTACGTTGATATCTGCAATTCGGGTAACAGGGCCTCGTTCAACATCGACAATTAATAGCTGCTGCGCGTTATCGAAACTAATTTTGATGGTCGGTTTGTAATAGCCAAGGGCTTTTAAACTCATTTCTACTTGGCTTTTAGCATGACGCTTTAATGCCTTGGAAGTTTTTTCATCGATAAGTTGTTTTATGTAAAGCTCAACGTTCTTTTCGAGCTCATCACTGATCCCCTGAATTTTATAATCTTTAATAACCGTAGCTGCACTCGATGCATGCTGGCTGTATGAAAAGCAGATAAACAAAAAGACAAAAAAGAAATGCCGAGTATACAAAAAATATCCTTACTTTTTTGGAGGAGTCATAATCTAAAATGAGTACAAAAAGATACTAGCACAGTGCAATAGCCACCGACATAATTGAAATGCTAAAATTAGTACGCGTTAAACAATTATTTTCGCTACAATAGCGGATAATACCTAGATTTATAATGAATGAGCGACTAAATGCACTTCCCTGATGACGAAAACGGTCAATTATTAGCTGAAATAGCTGAAGCTGGTGTCGATTTAACCAGTATGCAAACCATCGATTTCTATATTCTTTTTGAACAAAAACCTGAAGCAGAAAAATTTGCTGAAGCGATTACAAGTGATGAGCTTGCTCCTTCAACAGAGTTAACCAAATGCCCAGATACAGGGGTGTGGGAAGTAATTACCCGCGTGAAGATGGTGCCAGATCACACTTTACTTAGCCAAACAGAGCAATACTTAGAAAGCATCGCTAATGGCCATAATGGTTATGGTGATGGCTGGGGTTTAATGGCTGAAGAACAATAAGCCTGCCAGCCAATTTTGTAAGCGAATCAATTTAGTTGATTCGCTTTACGAAAACTCCCCTGATAATCAAATAGCTTTTCTGCCACTTTCCAACCATATTTTTTATTTTTACGCGCAATCACAAAATCGGGGGCCAGTAGTTGCTGCTGTAAATTTACAATCTGCTCAGCGCTTTGCCATTCAATTGGTGTAAAACCTGGTGCTGCTCTCTTACCAAACTGCTTATTAAAAATAAATCGTCCGGTGTCATTTGTTAAGTTAAATACCTCATCACAACTTGCACCGTCTTCATCATAATAACTAATTTTAAGTAACCCTTTTGCGAGCACCTGAGCTGACAAACCACTACATCTTAATACCAAGGCATCTTTTAAATTTAGTGCTTCTCGTAGTTTATCATCAGGGTCTGCCATCATGGCACCACAAGAATGACACTGCCTTGCAGCAATGTCATTTTGTTCACCACACTGCTCACATTCTTTAAACCGAAAGCGATAATCGCACTGTACTTGTTCTTCACCATCGTCCAGCAAGCCTTGGCAACGTCTGCCAAAATGCTCAATCACTTTGCCCTCGCTGTCTGTTTTACCCCAAAAAATATTCGCAAATCCACAACCCGGACACAGCACCTGAACAGGCTCATTATCACTTTGCGCTTTTTTACTGCCCACTTCAGGATAAAACAAATCAAAACCATTACCTGCATAGTCAATCACTAAGCAGTCTTTTTTTCCTTCACTTAAGCGCAGGCCCCGACCTACAATCTGCTGGTATAAACTGACCGATTCGGTTGGCCGTAAAATCGCGATGAAATCAACATGAGGAGCATCAAAGCCTGTCGTGAGCACAGATACATTAACCAAATACTTTATTTGTTTTGCTTTAAATTGATTAATAATTCGGTCACGTTCGTTATTATCGGTATCGCCGGTTATAAGTGCAGTATTTTGCTCTGGTAAGTAACCGGTAATTTCTTTGGCATGCATCACGGTTGCGGCAAAGATCATCACGCCATGACGCTGTTCACTGTATTCTATAACTTGCTTGATAATAGCTTTTGTTGCCCGTGTGTTATCTTTCAATAATGCATTCATATTTTCGATACTGTATCGACCAAATGAATCTCTCGGTAGTGATGAAAAGTCATAATGACTAATAGCAGCATCGACTTCATGCGGCGGCGTTAAATAGCCGTTCTTAATCATATAGCGCAGTGGTAACTCAAAAATACACTTTTTAAATGGCGCATCTTTATCACCTCTAACAAAACCGTGATAATGATGATGATAAACCCAGCCCATCCCCATACGAAAAGGTGTCGCAGTTAAGCCAAGCACTTTAAGGTTGGGGTTTTGTTTTTTTAGACTCGCTATCACCTGCCCGTATTGGCTTTGTTCATCACCGCTGACACGGTGACACTCATCAATGATCAACAAAGAGTAAGCATCACTCAGCTTATCGGTATTGCGCGCCAGGGACTGCACACTTGCAAAGGTAACTTGCTCTGTTAAAGACTTTTGCTTTAAACCTGCTGAAAAAATACTCGCCTTAAAGCCAAAGCTCACATACTTCTCTGCGTTTTGCTCCACCAATTCTTTGACATGTGCAAGCACCATAATTTTTTGTTTGGCAATACGCGCAAGCTCTGCAATAACAAGGCTTTTTCCTGCCCCTGTTGGTAATACGATCAGTGCTGCATCATCTGTTTGTCGAAAGTGAGCAACCGTGCGTTCTACGGCCTCTTGTTGGTAGGTTCTGAGTACGTACTTCATTTTATCGGAATATTCGACATAAAAAAGGGAAGCATACGCTTCCCTTCATATTCTTTAAAGCAAAAAATTAAGCCAAGTGCTTAGTTAGATCGACACCTTGGAACGCTTTAGGACGTTTACCACGACCCGTCCATTCAACGATTTCACCATTATACTCGATGCGATATTTTGGTTTAACTTTAGTACGCTTATCTGTACTTGCTACATCTTGTAAATCTTCTAATGTAAGTCCTTTTTCTTTTAACAAATCGAGTACTTCTTTTTTAGCTTCTTGCTGTTGAGTATATTTCTCGATTGCTGTGTCAATTAGCTGCTTGGCTTTTTCAAGCTCAGTTAACGACGCAGATTTAACAAAAGATCGGATTTCTTTCATTTAGAGCTCTCTTGGATATAAAATTTAAGTTAGATGTTAAACGTTCATGAGTATATAATTAAATCATGAATTAATCTATGGCATGCTTATTTTTTATAGCACTTTTCATTATATTAAAGCCATAACTTAACTTTATCTATTACGTCAAGTAGCTCTGAAATCAACCCTTCGACAACCAAAGTGTCATGTTGTTGATTAAATCTATTTTCTGTCTGCACGATAAGTTCTGACAATGGTGGGTATTGGAGCATAACAATTCCACCTTTAAGCTTATGGATTGAACGAGAAACCTTTTCAATATCATGATTTTTTAAGTGCGTAGATAAATTATCCACATCCTCTTGTAAGCTGTTTATAAACACCTCAGCTAACATTTTTGCATCATTTTCATTTCCAAAAACAGTTAACCAATGCTGCTTATCTTTAACACCTTGTATATTTATAAATGTATTATCAATGGTTTCAACATCACTCGTGTTGAGGTCAATAAACTCAGCCAATCTATTATATAATTCATTTAGTTTATACGGCTTAAAAAGAACGCTATTCATACCTGAATCTAAAGCTTTTTTTAGACATTCTTTCGATGAGTCAGCAGTAAAACCGATAATAGGTAAATGCTTAAATTGCTCTTTTTCTCGTATACTTTTCGCTAAGCCAAAACCATCTAAATCCGGCATGTGGCAGTCTGTTAATAATAAGTCAAAATGATTATTCTCAAGCGCTTTTAACCCTGCGAAACCATCCTCGACTATTACAGCCTTAATACCAAGCTTTTGACATTGCTTTTCAAGTAATAGTTGATTCGTTTTATTATCCTCAGCTATCAGTATTTGCCCATAAACAGGAGTATTTTCTAGTCGGGTTGGCTCACTACTTTTAGTGTGAATATTATCAATTAACTCTCTTAGTATATCTGGATACAGTGGGTCTACAGCTAAAACGTGACAGCTACATTTTGCAGGTGCTTGAGTACCATTCGGACTTAACACAATAATGTATTTATTGCTTGCTTGGTTTATCTCTGTTCGCCAGTCGTTACCCCAAAGTTCCACCATATAGCACTCATCAATAAATATACTTTTTGCCTGCTCAAAAGCATGTTTATCTAATGGCCAATCTAGCTGCTTATATTGAACACCAATGCTGTCTAAACAATTTAACAGAGGCTGATTTTGACTACAGACATACCAAGTAACAGAAGATAGACTTAGCTTAGATTTGCTAACTTGGGTTAATGGCACAGTGATATAAACATTGGTGCCTTTCCCATAAGTACTAGAAATATTAATCTCACCTTCCATTGCATCTAGTAATTGCTTGGCAAGACTTAAACCCAGACCAGCACCACCAAAGCGACGTTGAATAGAATTATCTGCTTGCTCAAAAGGGGTAAATGTTTGCTTTAGTTGCTGAGCAGTCATACCTTTGCCGGTATCTGATACTTCAAGTTTAAGGGTGTTTTTTTCAAACAAAACATCACAACTAATCGTGCCTTGCTCGGTAAACTTAACTGCATTATTTAGCACGTTAGAAACAACTTGCATCACGTGGTTTATATCGACAGAAGCTAAATTATAGGCCGCTGTACGCCACGATAAAATAAACTCTATGCCTTTTTGCTTAGCAAGATATTCATGAGCGCGTATAACTCGGCATAAATGCGACTCTAAATCTACATTTCGTATTTCAACATCGATATTACCCGCATTAGTATTTGCAAAATAAAGAATATCATCAACTAAAGTGCGTAACTTTAATAAAGAGCCATCAATGTGCTCTACCAATTGGTATTGCTCATCAGTCATCGTTGAAGCTTTTAGTAATTCAATAAAGCCACTAACGCCTGAAATAGGCGTTCGCAGTTCATGACTCATGGTTGCAATAAAACGACTTTTCGCTAAATCAGCTTGCTGTGCTAATTGATTTGCCTTTGTAAGGTCTGCTTGCTGGCGTTTTAGCAAATTAATGTCAAATAAAATGCCATTCCAACGAACTCCCTCTTGCGAAGACTGCTTTTTGGGCTCAGCATTTGCTATATATCGACACCAAATCTGCTGACCTAAATGGTTCACTCTAAACTCAATATCGATCATGCTATTAAGTTTGTTAGCAAGCTTAAAACTTTTAGCAATTTTAACCCTGTCTTCATCAACAATATGAGGCGATATGCAACCTGTCATACCCCGACGATTAACGGTTGTATTTGAAATACCTAATAACTCTTGCGCGCCTCGGCTAATATAAGTGTAGCTCCCCTCACCATTATCATAATACTCGTACTGAAAAACGCCGCCAGGGATAGTATCGGTAATTGTTTGTAGTAGTTTTTGTACTGATTTATTCTCACGCTGTAATTGGTGATGCTCGGTAACATCGGTAATTACTGTCATAATGCCTGCAAGTAAACCATCAACACCATAGTAAGGTTTTTTTGTATAAAGAAGTTCAAGGTTTTGTCCTTCATTATTGGTGTAGTTTATTTGCTGATTTATCACTTTTCCTGACTTTAAACTTTGTCTGTTTTGCGAAAGCAGTTTCTTAACCACATCAAGATCAGTACGTAGGTATTGATTATCTTTATCCCATAAATGAGCAAAATTATCTTTATAAGCCTTATTCCACATTATGCGACGTTGATCTTTATCCTGTATCACCACCATAGTAGGAAGGTCATCTATCAGCTTTTGAGTGAAGTTAAGTTTACTTAGTGCAACCTGTTCAGCGTGTTTGCGTTTTACTATTTCTCTATTAATTGTTATTCGCCAGCTAATAAAGTAAATAACAGATACTGCCAACAGGATTAAAACAAGAATTGCTGTCGTGTTTACCGTTTTTTTATCGTAGCCTTGCTCAATATTAAAAATACCATGGCGATTGACTACATGAGTAAAATCATTACTTGTTAATGTTTTAAATAAACTATCGAGTAAAGTGGCAAATTCAGAAAAGTGTTTATTTACTAAAAAGTAAATAGGCTGCGAATAACGATATTTTGGATTGATGTAAAATTCACCAATATAAAACTGATTTAATTGATAAGCGGCAATGCTTTGAGGCAAGATTACGCCGTCGATGTTATCATTTCTTAACGCATAAAAAAGAGTTTGAATTGAATCGAATGAAACGGTATCAAGCTGTTCACTAACCACAAGCCTCTCTAATGGATTTGCAAACGTTTCAAAATACCCTATCCGTTTAATTTCTCTTGAACGCTTAGAAATTAACACCATTTCTAAACTATAGTGAGCAGGTAAAGCAATTAGTACACCTTCATCTATTTTAGATGGTGTAAGTGTAGGAATAATATCAACTTTATTTGCTAAAAATAATTTTTCTAACTCGCTAGAGTTAGCGGCTGGTATGTACTTAAATTGAAAATCACTTCGCTGTGAAAGAAGTTGCAGTGTATCGTTTAAATACCCTCTGGCCTCACCATTCTTGTTTGTTGAATTTAGTGGATAAATGCCATCAATAAATGAAAATGTCAGTAAATAATTATTAATATCTTCGGCATTAATACGGTTAAAATCGCGCTTAAACTGCCCATATGCCTTTGCAGCTAAGTACTCTTCACTCGCAGCACTTTCCCACAACTGTTTAGTAGTTGGAGATATTGAGGTCAAAACAGAATTCACTTGGTTACGTAGCAACGTATTGTTTTTATTAAACATTACATGCAAAGTTTCACTTGATAACCAAATAGGACTAACTACTTTTAAGTTATCATGAGTACGATTTTTAAATTGATGAGATAAAGCAGAATAATCTCCCAAAAACGCATCAAATGTGCCATCAGCAATTTTCTTATATGCATCTTCCGGTTGAATAAAGCGATTAATAAACAGAGCGCCATTTTCGGCTAAATATTCACAATGTGAGCTGCCAGTTATACAAACCCAGCGCAGGCTAGCCAAATTTTTTAAAGCATCGTTGGCTATCTTTTGCTTTGTCACGATTCCGCGCGGCGATTCCATAAACGGAGTAGAAAATAAGAAATGCTTCTTGCGTTGTTTTGTCTCATTTAAGCCAACAGCAAAGTCGACTTTTCCTGCCTCCAAAGCATCTAAAAGCTCATTTAAACTTGCATATACCTCATAATCTAATTCAGCCCCAAGCAAGCTGGCAATTTCATTACTGTAGCCAACAATCACGCCTGAAAACTGACCATCAGCATCACGCGTATGATACGGGAAAAAGTTATAGCTAACGATACCTGCTTTTAAAGTTGCACCAGTCTGTTCAGAATTCGCACTAAATGATACAAGTAATGAAAGTAATATATAGATAAAGACAGTTATCTTACCCAAACAAAAGCCTTAACTAATTGTTAATCAGGAAATTCCAG
This sequence comes from Pseudoalteromonas sp. APAL1, assembly GCF_021532475.1. Classification (NCBI taxonomy): domain Bacteria; kingdom Pseudomonadati; phylum Pseudomonadota; class Gammaproteobacteria; order Alteromonadales; family Pseudoalteromonadaceae; genus Pseudoalteromonas; species Pseudoalteromonas sp. APAL1. Next base: position 41,886 of record NZ_JAKGAW010000035.1, read on the forward strand.
TATAAGAGATTATTTCAAATGGTACAAATAACTAACTTGTTTCAATGCAATTAGCACTCATTAATATCTGTGCTTTCTTATTTTATAAAACCCACTTCAATATCAACCACTCTTTGATTTTACTTACTAACAATACTGAGAGTTTTCTAGTTCGGAATAATAATTGATTCAAAGTGATGACAAACAAACATTTGATTAAGTTTAAGAACTTTATGCTCATTATCATGGTTTTGACGAATCGTTTAACTCTCCTTCTTAATAAACTATTAAAATAATTGCTAAAGACATCAGGTAGCCTTGTATCAATATTTTGTCCAATGATCGCCATGTATATTCCATAAAAAAAGGCTGAAAAAATTCAGCCTTTTTACGTTCAAAAAACTTTATTAGAAGCTGATTGAGTAGCTTACTCGATAATCGCGACCAAAGTTGTTATATAAGTCTTGATCATCCCATGTGCCATTTGATGATAGCACTGGATCTTCATCTGTTAAGTTATTAACAGTGAAAGTAACAGCACCATATGCACCAGCATTATAAGTATAAGTTAAGTTATGTACTAACCAGCTATCAAGTCGACCAGACACATCATATTTAGCACCAGCAATTGGATTACCATCAGCATCTAAAGGAGCTTTTTCAAACTCACTTGTGCTATCAGTAAATGTTGCGTTCCATGCTAAAGAGTGATCTTCATAAGACCATGCAACCGTTGCAACAGACTTAAGCTCAGGTTGACCTGACCAACCAGATGTATCTTGAACTCGACCACCTACTTCTTCTTCATATGAAAGTACAAAGCTATTCACGTTTTGGAAACGGAAATCACCAAAACCAGTTTCAAGATTTGCAGCAATTGTAAAGTCGATACCTTCAATTTCGAAACCAGCACCATTAAAGTAAGATGTACCTGCTTCAATAAGCGTTCCAGATGCAGCACGCTTCAGATAGAAAGTCTCATTCGAAGTATCTGTATCTACTGATACAGCAGAGATTAGGCCTGCAGCTTCGTCAGATAAAAGAGCTTGTAATGTCTTTTGTTGGATTACATTATCGATTTGTAACTGGAAGTAATCAAGTTTGAAAGTAAGGTTGTCGTTTACGTCCCACGCGATACCAAGGTTAGTGTAATCTGATTCTTCAGCATCTAACTCTGAGTTTTGTGTATAGTATGTATTGTACTGACGCTCTGTTGTAGAGCCATTTCTATAGTCAATAGCGTCTTCTGCTGAAAATGAACGCGCAGCATTAAGACGGTCAAGACCTGGTGCACGGAAAGACTCAGAATATGAACCACGGATAACGATGTTATCAGCTACTTGCCAACGAGCAGATACCGCAGGAGCAATATTGTCACCGAAGTCAGAGTAGTCATCGTAACGAGCTTTTAAGTTAACTTCTACAGTTTCAGTAATTGGAAGAACTGACTCGAAGAACAGTGCTGTTACATCACGTTTACCCTGTGATGAGTTACCTGCTGAACCACCGATTAAACCAGCAGCTGATTGACCATCGTAGATATCTGCATAAGTTTGCTCAAAATATTCCATACCTACGTAGTGTGAT
>NZ_JAKGAW010000036.1:0-43143 GCF_021532475.1 Pseudoalteromonas sp. APAL1
ATCTACTCATGTTTTTTCCTTATATGACTTCGCTAAAAATCAAGTAAGGAATTAACATGAGTATTTTTTCAGGCAAAGCCTAAATGATGATAACCACCTACTGAAGTAGGTGGTTTAGGGCCGAAAACAAAAAAGCCAACATCATGTTGGCCTTTTTGTTATACCAATTCGCTTAATTAAGCAGATTGGTATTAGTTAATTAGTTCTGCTGAAACAATATCGTTGAGCATTAAAAAGTGGTTTAGAACAGACTCCTCAAGTTCGAATACTTGCGCTACTTTTTCGCCACTTGCTGACATCCCCGTTTGCGCACCTGCAAACTCTATATGTAACCCTAAACGTTTTAGAGTTTGGGCATCGTAACTATACATAGCTGAATCACGTTTCTCGGTAATGCCTGGCATCATCCCTATGATAGTAACGGCTTGTTCAACATTGATGATATCGAAAAATTGTCGCTCTGCGGTTTGCCATTTTGCAATATAGCTAGCAACTTCAGGAGGCTGTTCCATAGGCACGTATAGTGGCTGTAATGAGCCGCCATGCCAGCCTATAACGCCTTGCTCTTCAACAAGCACATGTGGACTTGCGGTAAGTACATAATTAGCGCAAGACGATGCACAAAGCTCGCGTACCACAACATTGAGTTGATACTCATGCACTAAGCCACCTAAATGTAGGCCGGCCATAACGTCGCCGCCTTCACTATTGATCACTAAGGTATCTATTTGGTTACGGCTACTAACTAATAGTTTTTCAAACTCTTCGACACTTTTTTTGGAAGTTTCGCCTTTGTAGTAAATTGTGCCCGGCGATATCTCACTGATTTCATTCACTGCATGCTCTGTTGTTTTACAGCCAACAAGCAATACTGTCAGTAATAATAATAAACGCATTAACAATGCCTTAAAGTTTTGTTTCTATACCGTGCTCAGTTTAATAATATGTTATTAACGGACTGCGAAAATCGCATAGTACGATTTTTTGCTTGAGAAATAAATCCAGTTATTAGGAACAATTGTATGAATATTGGAATTTACATTTATGATGATGCTGAAGTACTCGATTTCTCAGGCCCATTTGAGGTATTTAGTACTGCCAAGCGTCTAGCGGATAATGACTGGCAAGTGAGTTTAATTGCTGAAAATGATAGGCCTGTACTTGCCCGCGGTGGTTATAGTGTAAACCCCCATTACAGCTTTGCTGACTGCCCTTTGCTAGATCTACTTGTTGTGGTTGGAGGTGATCATACACGAGAGCTAGAAAAAGCAGAGGTTATTGCTTGGTTAAAAAACACAGCCACTAACACCAAGCGTGTTGCGAGTGTTTGTACAGGGGCGTTTTTGCTAGCTAAAACGGGGCTTTTAAGTGGTAAAAATGTCACGACACATTGGCTAGATCAACCTGAGCTGGCTGCTATGTTTTCTGATCTCAATGTGATTGCAGATACTCGTTGGGTCACTGATGGTAAGTTTACCAGCTCAGGTGGTATTTCTGCTGGCATTGATATGAGCTTGGCTTTAGTCGCTGAGTTTATTAGCTACGAACACGCCTTGTTGACTGCTAAACAGATGGAGTATCAATGGCAGACTTTATAATTTTTCAGCAATGTAGTCGGTTATAAACTGTTTTAAACAGGCAGCCTTTTTACTCAGTAAACGTGCGCTTGGCCAAATAGCATAAATATCGCGGTTTTCGCCTCGCCAGTGTGGCAATACTTGAACTAGTTGCTGAGATTTTAATTCATCTATTACCTCAAACCGAGGTAACAAAGCGATACCTTGCTCATCACAAACTAAGTATTTTACAAATCCAGTGTCGTTAAAAGTGCTCGCAAATCGGCACATATGGTTATAAGTTGCATCCGTTTGTGTATTGCTCAACTGCCATTTATTTCTTAGTGTGGTGCCAATTAACCTATGCTGTTTTAAATCAGCTGGCTCTTCTAAGGCAGGTGCCGAATCAAGGTATGCTTTAGTGCTTACAAATAAAGTATCAACACTGCCTAACTTTTTTTGATGAAGCATAGAATCGGCCTGTGGCCCTACTCTTATCGCTATATCAGCTTGGCTTTTACTCAGATCTTCTAGTTGATTATTAAGCAGTAGCTCAAGTTGAATATCAGGGTACTGTTTAGTGAATGCGAGCCACATCGGCTTTAAGAAACCATGACTAATATTCAGAGGTGCTAAAACTTTAAGCTTTCCTGACAATTGTGCTTTTTGCTCATTAAGCTGGCGATGGGTTTGTTCAAATTGCTCAATTAATTCAACATAACTTTGAAAATACACCTCCCCTGCTTGCGTTAACGTGCATTGCCTTGCTGAGCGGTTTAATAGCTGCTCCCCAAGGCGTTGCTCAAGTCGTTGCAAGCGTCTCGATACAGTTGCGGTAGGCAGCGACAAGCTCTCAGCCGCATTACTTAGGCCGCCTTGTTTAACAATCTGTATGAATAGAGCAATATCGTCAATCATGTTCTCATTTATGCAATCATAGTTTGTTTATCTTGCTATTTTTATCACTTTTGTAATTAGTTATCATGTTTTTATTGAAACATTTTAGGATTATGTAATGGACGCAAAGCATTGGCATCAACGCTGGGAAAATAACGAAATTGGTTTTCACGAGGGAGACGTTAATCGTTATCTAGATCAGTATTTTACTAACTTAAATTTACAGCAAGGCGATACTGTTTTTGTGCCACTGTGCGGAAAAACTCACGACATTCATTATTTGCTAGCGCAAGGTATGCGTGTTGTAGGGGCTGAGCTTAGTGAAATTGCCATTAAGCAGTTATTTGATGAGTTAAAGCTTGAACCCGAAATTAGCCAACATGGCGAACTATTACGTTACCAAGGTGCAAATCTAACCGTTTGGGTAGGTGATATTTTTGCGCTTACCGCGAATGAACTTGGCACTATCAACGCGGTTTATGACCGTGCCGCTTTAGTTGCGCTGCCAAAGCCGATGCGCATTCGATATACCCAACATTTACTAGAGTTGACCAATAAGGCAAAGCAGTTAGTGGTGGTATTTGAGTATCAGCAAAGTGAGTTTTCGGGCCCGCCGTTTAGTGTGGTCGCCGATGAGCTACATCAGCACTACGATGCTTTTTATCAACTAACATTACTGTGCAAAGAGCCTCTAGAAGGTGGCTTAAGAGGGCAAGTCCCCGCCATGAACGTTGCTTGGCTTATAAGTTAGTACTTACAAACTAGTGGTGTGTAAATTCACACCCTAGCTGTGCGTTTTTGTGGCTAGTTATTGTATCTCTGTGCGTGCACTATAGATATACCAATCCGCAATAATACTTAATCATTTTGAGGGATTAAACCTGTCGCTACCTGCGTTAAAAATTTCTGAGTTAGAACAACTAAATAACGAAATTTTTGCCTTGCTATCAACGAGGTTTCTTTGCCTCAAAATAGACTACTTAATTAAGCGAATTGGTATGAAAAGCATATTTAAGGAGCACATTTATGCAAAAGCCACGCGTTTTATTTGTTTCTCATGGCGGCGGTCCTATGCCTTTACTTGGCGATCCAAGTCATGCTGATATGGTCACTTGTTTGCAGGCTATTGCCGCAAAAATTAAAAAGCCGTCTGCTATTTTGATGGTGAGTGCGCACTGGGAAGCGAACCCAATTAGCATCACTTCGAGCGCTGCTCCAGAGCTAATTTATGATTACTATGGTTTTCCTGAGCCTGCTTACAGTCTTGAGTACCCAAGCCCTGGCGAACCAGCCCTTGCCGAAAAAGTACATCAAGCATTGGCAAAGGCTAATATCGATAGCACATTAAACCCATCTCGTGGCTTTGATCACGGTATGTATGTGCCTTTGAAAATTATGTATCCAGAAGCAGATATACCTTGTGTGCAATTGTCGTTACATCCAAGCCTTGAGCCAAGCTTACACCTAGCGATAGGTGAGGCTTTACAACAGCTTGATTACGATAATTTATTGATCATTGGTTCTGGCTTTACTTTTCATAATATGCGCGCATTTTTTACGCCTGAAACAGCTGAAATTAAAGCGCAAAATATGGCTTTTGAGCAATGGTTAGTCGATGTATGTGGCAATACTGAGCTGAGTGAGCAGCAGCGACAAGCTAAGTTATTAGAGTGGCAAATGGCCCCAGCGGCGCGTTTTAGTCACCCTCGTGAAGAGCACTTATTGCCGTTACATGTTTGCTATGGTGCGGCGATGCGCCCTTGTAGTGATATCTACGAACTACGTATTGCCAACAAGCAAGCCAGTATGTTCTTGTGGGACGATTGAGTTTAAGTTCAACCCCCCTGATAACACGATAAAAGCTCAGATTTTATAAGTTTATTTTGGTACGCTAGGTAAGTTAAAACCTAGGAACAACAAAATGAACTTAATAAAAACATCAACCCTTGCGTTTGCTGTGGTTGCGGGTTTAGGTTTGCAGGCATGCTCAACTACAGAGCAAGCTAGCACGCCATCAGCAACAGTGAACGCAACGGCTAATCCGCTCTCGCTTGAACAAATTTATAAAGAAAAAGACTTTAAAGCTGAGCGTAGCACCTATTTTACATGGCTCGATGATGGTACTGGTTATACGGTACTTGAAGAGCGCGAAAGCGATAAAAACAACCAAGACGATAAAGCTAAAGACGATGAGCACGGCGTTAAAGGCAATGATATTGTGTTTTATAACGCCGATGGCACGGGTCGTAAGGTACTTGTTAGCTACGAAAAATTAATTCCCAAAGGTGAGAAAGAGCCACTCACCGTTGAAAGCTACCAATGGTCTAAAGATGGTAAATGGCTGATGGTTTTTACCAATGGCGAGCAAGTGTGGCGCTCACGTAGCCGTGGTGATTTTTGGCTATTAAACCTCGAAACTGATTCGCTGTATCAGTTAGGTGGCGAAAACATCGAAGCGAAAAAGCTGATGTTTGCTAAGTTCTCACCAGATAGCTCAAAAGTAGCTTACGTGCGTGATAACAACATCTACATGGAAAAAGTCGGCAGCAAGGCTGTGACTGCTTTAACCACTGACGGTAACGACACCATTGTTAATGGTAATTTTGACTGGGTATACGAAGAAGAATTTACCATTCGTGATGGTTTCCGCTGGAGTCCAGACAACAAATCAATTGCCTATTGGCAGCTTGATACCAGTGGTGTGAAATACTTCACCATGATCAATAACACTGATGATCTCTACCCTACCCTTAAAGAATTCCCGTATCCAAAAGCCGGCGAGATGAACTCTGCGGTTAAAGTGGGGGTGGTTAGTCTTAGCGACAAGAAAACCCGTTGGGCTGAACTAGGTGGCGATAATCGTGATCGTTATATCCCACGTATTAGCTGGGCAGGTACTGGTGAATCTTTGATGATCCAAGATCTTAACCGTCCGCAAAGCCACAACAAGGTTTGGTTATTCGACTGGCAAAAACAACAGCTGACTAAAATTCTTGAAGATAAAGACGATGCCTTTATTGAGTGGTTTTATAAAGCAAACTGGTCAAAAGACGGTAAGTTCTTTATTTGGCACAGTGAGCGTGATGGTTGGCGCCATTTATACCGTGTATCTCGCGATGGTAAAACGGTTGTTGATTTAACACCGGGCGAGTACGACATCATTGATATGCTCGCGCTCAACGAAGATAAAAACGTTATGTACTTTACTGCATCACCGGATGATCCAGGCCAGCGTTATTTATTCCGTACCTCGCTTGATGGCAGCTATAAACCGGTGCGCGTAACGCCTGAGTCATTTGAAGGTTCAAACAGCTATTACATGTCTAAAGATACCTCTTGGGCAATGCATACCTTCTCTAAGTTTGGCACGCCACCAATGAAAGAGATCATCAAAGTAAGCGATCATAGCAATGTGAAAACCTTAGTTGAGAACAAAGCATTAAAAGAGAAATTAGCGACTGAGCAATTACCGACTCACGAGTTCTTTAAGGTTAATGCGCGCGATGGTGTTGAGCTTGATGGCTACATCATGTTCCCTGCCAATATGGATAAAAGCAAAAAATACCCAATCGTCTTTTATGTTTACGGTGAGCCATGGGGCTCAACAGTACAAGACCGCTGGGAAGGCGACAGTTACTTATACAAGTCGTATTTAACTCAGCAAGGCTTTATTGTTGCCTCAGTTGATAACCGCGGCACGCGCGCACCAAAAGGCAGAGATTGGCGTAAGTCTATCTACAAAAAAATAGGCTCTATTACCGTACGAGACCAAGTTGACGCCCTTGATGCAATGGCAAAACGTTGGGATGTCATTGATACCGACCGTGTTGGTGTATGGGGTCACTCAGGTGGCGGTAGTTCAACACTTAATTTGTTATTCCGCCATGGTGATAAATATAAAGTGGGTATTGCCTCAGCCCCAGTGCCAGATATTCGCTTGTACGATACTATCTACCAAGAGCGCTATGCGGGTAACCCAAATACCGATCCTGAAAGTTACGACAACACCTCTCCGATCACCTTTGCAAAAAACCTGCAAGGTAAGTTGCTACTGATCCACGGTACCGGAGATGATAACGTACACTACCAAGGTTCAGAACGTTTAATTAACGAATTAGTTAAGCACAATAAACAGTTCGAGTTTTTCTCTTACCCGAACCGTTCTCACAGCCTACGTGAAGGTGATGGCACTACCCTGCACTATCACACTATGATGGCTAACTTCTTCGAAAAGCATCTACTCAATAAGTAAATATGCTTTAGTTAAAAACCGCAGCTTCAACTTTAAGCTGCGGTTTTTTTATGCAAATTGTAAACCCCCGTTACACAAAGAAAGCGATTAGATGAAAGCTATCAAATGTTTGAAGCAAATTATCAGTGCTGGCAATGGCGGCTGCGAGCTATTGGATTATCGAGCGAAGTGTGTAATGAAAAGGGCCTTGTTTGGCCCTTTTTAGTTTCAAAACAAAGTTACAAATAGCTGTTAAACCAATCAACTAGCTCTGTTTCTAGTTGTTCTTTATGGTCCATTAAAAAGTGGTTGTCACCGTCATACACCACGAGTTTATGGGGGATATGATGCGCTTCTAGCGCTTTGGCAAATTGAATTGAGTTATCGACCGATACTCGTTTATCGTCACTGCCATGAATAAGTAATATGGGCACTTTAGGCGATAGCTTATCAACCCAGTTCATAACAGAGCGTGCTTCAAGCTCTGCTTGTTTGTTCTCTTTATAATTGGGGATACGACGCACATAGACGTTTTTTTCCATGTTAGGTCTAAACGTAAGCTCTTTGACTAAATCGGTCGCTCCCGCAATGGTTGCAATAGCTTTAACCTTGTTTGTGTGTTGCATCGCAAGGTGGGTTTGCATGCCGCCTCTACTTACTCCTAACATGCCAATGCGGTTTTCATCTGCACTTGCTATGTGCGGAATAAAATCAATAAGCGCAAGTACGTCATTAACATCTTTGCCACCAAACTCATCTAAATCATCATTTTTAGTTAATGTACCGCGGTATTGGCTGCCGATAACCACAAAGCCTTGCTCCGCTAAAGGAAATAAATTGCGCATCATTGCAGCAAAATAAACATTGCCAAAATTACCGTTACCGCCGCGGTTATAAATTAATACTGGGAGCTTATTCTTGGTGACTTTAGGTTTGATGATATATCCAAGCACCTCAACATTATCGACCTGATATTTAAAAATATGGCAGGTTAAATTCGTTTTAAAGTTATCGAACATACTTTGTGGAAAGATTTCTTCAAAGGCTTTTATGCGCTTGAAGTATGCTTCTTCGTTTTTAGCTTTGCGTTTATTCTTTTGCGCTATAAATTGGTGCCACGAATCATAGTCAGCAAAGATGCCTGTGAAGCAGTCTGTTTCTTTTGTGACGCGTTCATCATCGATAATTTTCGCTGCGCTAGTAGAAAAAACAGCGAGAGATAAGCAGGTAGATAAGAGTAATTTATACACAACAACATCCTTATTGGTGACTAAAAGTTACAAAACCACAGTAACTTAAATGATGGTTATTTGTACAGCATTAATTCAGTAAGCGCTCAAGCCATTCAATCACAACGTTATGCGTTGCTGTTTCGAAGCGAGATTTTTCGGGAATGTAGTAACACAGTTTTGATTCAACATCTTGGCTATTAAACGATGTTAGTAACCCTGCATCTAGGTAAGGTTGCACTAAGGTTTTTGAGCAAAAAACCACGCCTTTATTGGCGAGCACCTGATTTATACCAAACAGTTCTTGATCGAATGTTTTTACCTTGAAACATGAATCACTTAGGTTATTTACTTTGAGCCACTGCATTAATGGTGGGGCTGGTAGGGCATTATTTTTCCATTGGCTGGTGTATAAAGTAACCTGCTTATCAAGCCAAGGGGCGCTTTGTTGCGCGTTTGCCGCAAACATATCAAAGCGCTCATATTTGATGATATCTGCTTTGTTTACTTCCTCACTATTTCCTAGCCTAACAGGCAAGGTATGCAGTTGCTTATCTAAAGTTTCACTGGTTGATATATCAAGCTGTAAATGCGGTTTTTCGTTATTTAGCTCTTCTAAAGCGGGTATTAATCTTAGGGCTGCTAGAGATGATGTTGTGGTGATGCGTACTTGGTTATGTGCTTGGCTCAATTGTTCAATTGCCGCAAAAATAAGCTTAAAGCCGCTAGTTGTGTTTTGACTTAGGTACTCGCCTGATGCAGTTAAGGTAATCTTTCTCACTTCGCGATGAAATAAATCAGTATTCAAGCGACTTTCTAGATTAGCAATGTGGTGCGATACCGCTGTAGGCGTAATCGCAAGTTCAGCGGCGGCTGCTTTAAAGCTACCTAATCGTGCAGCTGACTCAAAGGCTTTTAAAGCTTGTAATGATATATGCATAGTTGAACCCGTCTAAATTTATAGATGAGTATAACTTACTTATAGTGAATTATAACTCGTTTGTTAAATGGCCCTCATTTAATGATGATACCAACACATTAACTAATGAGGTATTTACTATGACTACTCTGCTACACATTGATGCTAGTGTGCGTTCAGCTAAAAATGCAAATCCTAACCACGACTCAATCTCTAAAAATATTGCTAAGCAATTTGTAAATCATTTACAGCAAAACAATGCTATAGCTGAGTATATTTACCGTGATGTTGGGATTAATCCACCTTCATTTATTAACCAATCCTGGATTGCTGCTGTGTTTACGCCAGCCAACAAGTTAACGCTAGAGCAAAAAGAAGTACTGGCCGAATCTGATGAATTGATAAATGAGTTGGTTAAGGCTGACACTATAGTGATATCAACGCCTATGTATAACTATGGCATGCCTGCGCAATTAAAAGCATGGTTTGATCAAATCGTTAGGATCAATAAAACGTTTGATTTTGACTTGCAGCGGGGGGATTTCCCTTTGCAACCCCTGTTAACTGGTAAACGTTTGCTGGTTATTACCTCAACGGGTGAGTTTGGTTTTGAGGCCGGTGGTATACGCGAGAGTATGAGCCACTTAGTGCCGCACATTAAAACCTTGAGTAAGTATTTAGGGGTTCAGTATATTGATGAAATAGCCTGTGAGTATCAAGAATTTAACGACCAAAGACACCAACGGTCTTTGACTAATGCTTATGCTAAAGTAGAACAATTAGCGCTGAGATACGCCAATTAAGCAAACAACAAAGCCGCAATAAGCGGCTTTATTTTGTAATGGGGCTTTACACTAAAAATAGTGTTTAGTGTTATTCAACCGAAATGAATACTTCAACTTCTTCACTGCTTTTATAAAACTCAAAGTCAGTTTTATATGCTCGAATATGCGGGCACTGTTCATTACTAAAGTACTGCCAAACTTGACCCCAAACATCGATAACGGTTTGTGGCATTGCTCCTTTGCCACTAAAGCGAAGATAGTTACCTGTGGCGAGTGTCGTTTGTTCTATCTCTGGCAAAGTGACTTGCAGGTCAGTACACGCAAATACATCAAACTCCCCTGTGACATCTGATTCATAATGAGTGTACACGCCATAAACTTGGCTAGATGGCGCTAATTTGGGCGCTATGTCAGTGTAAAACTGCTGCCATAAGCCTGCAATTTTGGCACCTTCGCCACTCAATTCGTTTATATTGCTAGTGCGAACTTTGAGGCCAAATAAGGTCGTAGGGTTGTCGATATTGATGTGTGTTACTTGCTGATCCATTGCATTTATCCTTGCTTATTTGTTCCCGTTAAAATACCAGAGCATATGTGCTTTAACCTAGCCTTTTTTACTATTTATTTCGTTAGCTATCATTTTGTAAACGGCCTTTACAGCTTAAAAAACAGTCATGGCATCCTTATCAGCATCAGGTTAAGATGGGTAAAATAACAACAAAATCAGCGGGTGTTTAATGAATAAAATCAATGCGCTTATCTACTTTCTAGCCTTTAGTAGCGGCTTTTGTATTATGGGAATTGAGCTTTTAGGCGGGCGAATATTAGCGCCTTACTTTGGTAGTAGTGTGCATATATGGGGCAGTATTATCACTGTTTTTATGCTGAGCTTATCAATCGGTTATTTGCTTGGCGGCAAGCTCTCTACTCGCAACCCTTCGTTAACTAAATACGGTCTTATTTTCTTTGTTGCGAGCATTATGGTGGTGCCGATTGTACTATTTGCCGAGCCAATTATGACCTTTATTTTCACTCATGTTGAAGACAGCCGTTATGGCTCGTTACTGGCATCAACGGCGTTGTTTTTTATCCCTACAACAATACTGGGCATGATCTCTCCTTATTCAGTGCGATTATTGGTTACCGATCATGAAAAAAGTGGTCAGGTTGCCGGTGGTTTGTATTTTGTAAGCACCCTAGGAAGCGCTCTTGGCACGATTATTACCTCTTTTTATATGGTGCTAGCTTTTGATGTTAACGACATTATTAAAACCTTTGCAGCGGTACTAGGCGCGCTTGGTTTGCTTGCAATTGCTGTTAGTCAAATAAAAACAAAGGAGCGTACTGTATGTTTAGAGTCTTAATGATTTGTTTGCTCATAGTGCTGCCCTTTAGCGGGTTGGCTGAAGTAATCCATAAAGAGCGCTCGCTTTATCGCAATATCTTAGTTGAGAAGTCTGGCGACTTACTGTGTTTAAAATTCAACGAAAAAACTCGTAAAAGTACGCAAAGTTGTATGTATGAAAGTAAGCCTAAAAAGCTGGTGTTTAATTACACCAAAATGACCTTTGCAAGCCTACTATTTATTGATAACCCGCAGAATGTATTGATCATTGGTTTGGGAGGTGGCTCACTCTCTAATACTATACATGAGCTTTATCCTGAAGCGCGTATCGAAAATGTCGAAATTGACCCTGCAGTAATAAAAGTCGCCCGTGATTATTTTAGTTTTGTAGAAACCGATAATGTGACATCTAAAGTGCAAGATGGGCGTATTTTTATCAAACGCGCTGCACTTAAAAAGCAAAAGTACGATTGGATAATTCTTGATGCCTTTAATGGCGATTATATCCCTGAGCACCTTCTCACTAAGGAATTTTTTGCAGAAGTAAAAAGTATACTGGCTGATGGCGGCATTGTTGCAGCAAATACTTTTTCATCGAGTAAATTGTACCAGCATGAGTCGGCAACTTACTTTGATGTGTTTGGTGACTTTGTTAATATTGTGACCGATGAAAACTCTAATCGCATTATTTTAGCTGGCTTCGAGACTATGCCTAGCCAGCAACAGTTAACTGAGCGCGCCAACAAGTTAGCAAGTAAGTTAACCCCTTACGACGTTGATTTGCAGTTACTGCGTGAACATTTGTTTTATACTAAGGGTAATCAAGATTGGCCCGCGGATACCAAGGTACTCACTGACCAATATTCACCTGCGAACTTGTTAAATTATCAATGATCAAACACATCTTAATTGCACTTCTTTTATTAACGGGCTCTGCTGCTATGGCAGAGCAATCTTCTACTGCTCCTTTAACTGCAAGTCAGCAGCAATTGTCTAAACTACTGAGCCAATATAAAGGGAAAGTTGTGTTACTCGATTTTTGGGCATCTTGGTGTAGTCCATGTCGACGGTCGTTTCCTTGGTTTATAGCGATGCAGAACAAGTATCAACAGCAAGGGCTTGAAGTGATAGCTGTAAATATTGATGTTGAGCGCAGTGATGCCGATGCGTTTTTAGCTGAGTTTGCAGTGAACTTTACTATTATTTACGACCCTGATGCTGTTATTGGCAGGCAATACCAACTTAAAGGAATGCCTAGTAGTTTTTTAATCGATAAAGAGGGCTTAGTACGGTTCCAACATACAGGATTTGTTGCTGATAAATTAGACCTCTATGAAAGCCATATCAAAGAGTTAATTGCAAAATAGTATTATTCGTCGCATAACTTTTGCGGTTGTTCGCTTTTATAGAACATAGCTATCTGTTTTATTAATTGCATCAACATTTACTTAGCATGCTAACTACATTAAAATAGTTAGCATGCTAAGTAAATGGAGCGCATTATGTCTTCTACTCCCCCTTTTCACGAAACTCTTGATTTAACACTGTGCGGCAGTATGGGCCGTGTGCATCGTTTATGTCGCGATGCTGTAACCTTGGCGGTCGAGCCTTTGGGGCTTACTCAATCTCGTTGGACCGCGATGATGCACCTGTTTCATCTAAACCAAGGTTGCACCCAACAAGAGTTGGCAAATAGCTTGGGCATTGAAATGCCATCGTTAACTCGCACTATTAAGCAGCTTGAGCAACAAGAGATTATTGCTCGCAAAGCTGATGCAGACGATAAACGCAGTAAACGTCTGTACTTCACACAGCAAGGTCTACAATTGTTAGACACATTACAGGTGATTATCGCTGATGTGAAAGAGCACCTTTATGCTGACTTAACCACAGAGCAACTCGATACGATGGCGCATGGTTTAATTCAGATGGAGCAAAATGCCCGTCAGTGTATCCGTCATTATTCAGGAGATAAGTAACCTTATGACACCGGACCAAAAATTTGCCCGTTACGTAAAAATCTCTTTAGCGGGTTTTATTGTTTTATTTTTATATTTTGTGATTGCTGATCTGTACATGCCTGTCACACCGCAGGCCCGTGTTTATCACCCTGTTGTGCAAGTGACCCCGCAAGTAAGTGGGCGCGTGACTGACGTATTAGTCACCAACAATCAAGCAGTCGAAAAGCAGCAAGCCTTGTTTAAGATTAACGACGAGCCTTTTAAGCTTGCCGTTCAGCAGGCAGAACTCGCTTATGATGATGCGAAACTACAAAACCAACGTTTAGATAGCAGTGTTAAGGCAATAGAAGCTCAGCTTGCGGCAGCACAGGCAAAACTGCATGAACAAACGCTTTTATTTGAGCGCGGTGAGTCGTTATTGAAAAAGCGCTCTATTTCGGAGCAAGAGTACGAAACAATCAATGCGAACTACCAATCAAGCAAGGCAAATGTGGCTGCGATTGAAGCGAAGCTTAGCGAGGCCAAATTAGCACGCGGTAAAATAGGTGATGACAATTTAGCGCTTCGCCATGCCCAAAACCAGCTTGAGCAAGCGAAACTAAACCTGTCGTATACTACAGTGACAGCCGATACCGACGGTAAAACAGCCAACCTACAAGTAACACCGGGTACCTATGCAAATAAGGGCCAGCCGCTAATGGCGATTGTTGCTAATAAAGCTGATTTAGTGGCAGATTTTCGTGAAAAGTCTTTGGTTCATGTAGAAATTGGTAGCACTGCAAAAGTAAGCTTTGATGCGCTACCGGGCAAAGTGTTTACGGGCAAAATTATTAGCTTTGAAGCAGGTGTGAGTGATGGTCAGCTTAATGCAAACGGTTTGCTCAGTGCTACTGAAAGTAGTAATCGTTGGGTACGTGATGCACAGCGCCAACGTATTCATATTCAACTAGATGAACACCAGATGCTGGCTAAATTTCCAAGTGGTGCGCGTGCAACTGTTCAGCTTTTGCCTGACTCAAGCATAGGCAGCTGGTTTGCGAGCATGCAAATTCGCTTCATCAGTGTTCTGCACTTTATTTACTAAGGCAGGGTAAGTTATGTCAGTATTGCAACTCGATGGTAATGGTTTGCGCCAAGCGCTTCGCATTGCCACGGGCTCAGCATTAGGGTTTGCACTGGCAAAATTGATGAACTGGCCTAATGGCATCTTTTTTACAGTTTACCCTATGTTATTGCTCGGTTTAGTACCCGTGCTTAACATGCATATTATTCGTCAGTTTTACGCAGGCGCGGTGTTTAGTGCACTGTTTGTACTAGTTGTGCAAGGTCTATTTGCACACCTGCCTGTGGTTATGACGATGATGAGCTTTATCGCATTTGCTTTTTTGTTTTATCAAATGAGCCGTGGCGCTAACTTTTTATTTGGTGCCACAACGGTGGTGAGTTTGTCTATTCAATTGCATTTTTCGACTTACACCGGTGGTGGGGTAAGTATTTATCCGTTGATCATTAGCAATGCCGTTGCTGTTGTGGTTACTGTGGTGTTCTCGATGCTAATGCATGGTTTATTTCCTGATGTTGCACCACGCCAAGGTCGGGTTATGCCAGAAAAAGCAAAAGAAAGTGTGCGTCATGAAGTATTACTTTGTTCAACCGTAGCAACCTTGTCATTTGTTGTATTTCAGGTATTTGACTTACAAGATTCAATCTCAGCTCAAGCAGCGTCGGTACTGATTTTGTTTTCGTTATGCTGGAAAGCGGCAGGTATGGCTGCATGGCAACGTGCGATAGGTACATTGATTGGATGTAACTTAGCGTTAGTGGCACAGTTATTTTTGTATAACCATACCGATATTTTGATATTTCCGGCGTTAATTTTATGGATTTTGACTTTTATTTTTAGTCGTTATCAAATTATTGCTGGCGGTATTCCGGGTGTTGGTTTTGGTATTATCACCACATTTGGCATTTTGTTTGGTCAATCATTAGGGCCGGGCCAAGATCTGGTATACAGCGCGTTATATCGATTTTCGTCGGTGTCAGTGGCAATTTTAGTAAGTCTTTGTGCGGTCTATGTAATGCATCACTTACTTAATCGTTTTGAAGTAACTCGTCACCATACATTTGACTAGTAAATCATTAAAAAAGAGAGCTAATTTGAGCTCTCTTTTTTCTGATTATTTTCAATAATAGTCGGTAACGATTTTAGTAGGTTTTCTTGTTTGTTAACGACGCTCTCTACACATGTTTTTGAAGCGACATCAGCGACCCATGCCCCCCATTGTGAACTACCTGGTTCTTCACCTGGCGTTGCCCACCATCTAGCTTTGTAAAGAATTTCATTGTAGCAAGTTTCACTTCCTTGCGGGTAAGCGCTTCCGGCTTGCCAAGAATCAACAGCGTGGCTGGTGATTGGCAGCGCTGACAGCGTTATCATTAACGACGCAACAATGTGTGTTTTGAGACCCATCAGCGGCTCCTTGCAAATAAGTGAGATAGTATGAATATTATAGTATTAGTGGAGTTAACCATCAATTAACTTTGTTAACACGTTACACTTCTTTACAGTTTTGTTTGCTTTTTGAGCGGTCTGTTAACAATAAAGTTATATATCGATGTTTTTCCTTAATGCCTTTGTTTGTCCCCTTTTTGTTTTGCTATCCATGCGTTTCCGCTGAGAACTTTTGGTGGGTTTTGTAGCCCTTCGCTTTTTTTGTACTTGAGTAGCACTGATGATCAATTCTTTTAATCGATTAAGTGCGTCTTCTTTATTTAATTCTTGAGTTCGATGTGTTTGCGACTTAATGACTATAACGCCTTCTTTGGTGATTCGAGAGTCATTTAAATTAAGTAAACGTTGTTTATAAAAGTCAGGTAGCTTAGAGCGTTTTATATCAAACCGTAAATGAATAGCACTGGCAACTTTATTGACATTTTGTCCGCCCGCACCCTGTGAGCGAATTGCGCTAAAGTCGAGCTCCCATTCATCGATAGTGACAGTATTAGAAATAATTAACATCAGGTTCAGTTAGCTGTGATAAAAATGCAAGTGTAACATTTGTAATTAGCTGAGTATAATTGCCCTTTGATTCATGCTAGTTGCGACAAATATGAACGAAAGGAGATCCACATGAAAGCCCTACTTTTTTCAATCAGTTTACTTGCAATGAGTTTTTCAAGTCTCGCTGAAGATATAACTGAGAACCAATTACAGCGTTACATTAAAGCATTACCTGCTGTAGTTAACTGGTCACAAAACCAGCCAGAACTGAATACTGTTGACCTAAGTGGTATGCTAGGAAATGCAGATAGTTCGTCAGTTATGAATGCGTTAGGTCACATTAAAGAGCATGAGCTTTATACGGAGTTTGAAGCGTTAACCAAGCAATACGGGTTTACGCCAGAACAGTTAGTTACTGTTGGCTCAGAGGTATCAATGGCGTATTTAGAAAACCTTAAAGCGGGAATGTCAGAAGAGAACAAGCAACGTGTAAATCAAGCAATGAGTGGTTTACAGAGCTTAACGGCATCATCATCAGATGCGGGGACTCGCTCAATGGTGGGTGCTTTAGAAGGTGTTAAAGCAAGTACTGCAACAGTGGATGTAAGCGAAAGTAACGTTAACTTAGTTAAGCAATACATGCCGCAGTTAAAAGAATTGTTTGCAATGTTGCAGTAACAGCACAATAAAATAAAGAAAGCGGCTAAGTAGCCGCTTTTTTTTGCTTACTCAAATACCATCGCGTTTTTTAATTGCTGCTTTTGTTCTGCAGTTGGTAAAAATCCAGTTTGTACAAACTCATTAAGACTTGGGTGCCGCTCAAAGTAAATAATATCAAGGGCAAAACGATTCATGCCATATAAGCCACGATGGATCATATTTGCCGAAAATATAAGTAAGTCACCTTTTTTGAGTGCTACACGTTTACCGCGAGTCAATGAGTCACTATTGCGAGCACCCTGCTGCTCTAATCTAACTGCTAACTCTTCATCTGAATCCCAATTTTTATGACTACCCGGTATTAGCTCTATGCCCAGTTCATCTTCAAAAGCAACGCGGCAATGCAATACTTCAGGGCCGCAAAGTGCTGCCTTTTGCGCTTCAAGCTCTAAGTGATATTGCATATCGCGATGCCAATAGTTTGCTTGTTTGGGGTTGTAAGGATTAAAGAATAATTGAGTATTCATAAACTGAGGAACAGCAACAATGCCTTTAACCTGTTCTAATAATGTATCGGCACAGATAAATTCAAAAAGAGTACACTTTTCCTCAGTACTTAAACATGCGGCGCCAGTCAATCCTGAGCTATTAATCCCTTTCGATTGATAAAAGCCTTGGTTTTCTTGCAACCAATGATGATGAAATTTATCGAGAATAGGCCTTACCTTGCTAAGCTCACTCTCTGTGTAAAGGCCCTTTACTTGGTAATAGCCGTGTTCAGCAAAAAAGGTATTTTTCATTTTTTACCTTGCTAAAATTGTACGTATTTTATTACCAAGCTCAGGCAATACTTGTTGCTCAAACCACGGATTTTTCTTCAGCCAGATATTATTGCGAGGGCTTGGGTGGGGCAGTGGCAAGTAACTTGGCCAATATTCACGCCACGATTTTACTAACTCAGTTAAGGGTAGCTGCTTAGTGTGAGACAAATGATATGCCTGCGCGTATTTACCTAAGATAATGGTGAGCTCAATATTATTGAGCTGCGCTAAAAGTTTATCGCGCCATGCTACAGCGCACTCTTTTCTTGGCGGTAAATCGCCAGACTTGCCTTTGCCTGGGTAGCAAAAGCCCATCGGTAAAATAGCAAAATTGCAGTCATCGTAAAACTCATCGCTCGTTACACCAAGCCAAGAGCGAAGCCTTTGGCCACTTGCATCATCGAATGGTTTGCCACTTTCATGTACTTTAATCCCCGGGGCTTGACCGGCAATTAAAATGCGAGCTTGTGGGTTAAATTGAATAACAGGGCGTGCCCCAAGTGGTAAATGCGGTTCACAGATCACGCATTTACTAACTTGTTGTAATAACGATTGAGTACTCATCAGTTAGTAAAAATATGATCTATGCTTGTTTTGACCAAACAGCTAACTCATTACCACTTGGCTCTATGAAGTGAAAACGACAGCCTCCAGGAAAATCAAACAAGGGCTTAATAATTGTGCCGCCGTGTTTTTCTACCTGCGCTTGAGTGTCTTTAATATTATTTGAATAAAGCACTAGTAGCGCGCCACCATTACTGGTTAAGCTAGTTAATGGCGCTTGATAAAAACCGCCATCAAGACCCGCTGAACCAGCGCTAAAAGCCGTGTACTCAGGGCCATAATCGGTAAATTGCCATTTAAAAACCTGATGAAAAAATGCTTTTGTTGCAGCTAAATCTTTGGCGGCAAATTCAACATAATTTAAGCTATGGTGGTTCGACATAATCTGCTCCTATTTTAAACTATTCTCAAGCGCCATAGCGCAATGAACTGCTGTACTATCAAGTAATGGTATTGAGGTATCGGATTGTTGTACTAGTAATCCTATTTCTGTGCAGCCAAGAATAACCGCTTCTGCACCTTGCTGAGTAAGATTATCAATAATGGTTAAATACTCAGCTTTGGATTCTGGCTTGATTATGCCTTTACATAGTTCATCATAAATGATGCGGTGCACTGTTTCACGCCCCTGAACATCAGGGATTAACACGTCTATTGCGAATTTATCTGCTAGGCGTTGTTTGTAAAAGTCTTGTTCCATAGTGAACTGGGTACCCAACAAAGCCACTTTTTTAAAGTTGTGTTGGATCAGGTTTTCACCAACTGCATCGGCGATGTGTAACAAAGGAATTGCAACGGCTGCTTGTACTTGCTCTGCTAGTTTATGCATTGTATTGGTACAAATTAATAAATAATCTGCGCCAGCAGCTTCAACTTGTTTGGCTGCTTTAATGAGTATCTCGGCCATTTGTGGCCAATCTTGTTGCTGTTGTAGCGCTGCTATGCTGGCAAAATCGAGACTGACAAGCACTATCTTGGCACTGTGCAGCCCCCCCAGTTTCATTTTAATGCCTTGATTTAAAAGCTGGTAGTAACTTTGTGTAGACTCCCAACTCATGCCTCCGATTAAGCCTATCGTTTTCATTGCAACTCCCTTTTTATTTACTTAACACCATATGATATTGCACAGAACAAAGCTAGCAGATCATTATTTTACTAACAGAACGACTTAGTTGGTTCTGTTTCAGTATTTAATACGTGCATGCAAATGATAACTACTATCTTTTCTGTTTGCTGGCGATATAATACGGGTTTTTCTTCTTGTGTTATTTTCTAAGGGATTATCATGCATTCTCAATCATTAGATGCAATGGCAGGCAATCGCCCTAAAAATACAGCTAAAAAGCGCTCTGTGAGCCTCTCTTATCGTGTCGCTGTGTTTTTGCGTTTTGTTGCAGCCATCATGGGGGGTTACGCTTTTACCAGTGTACTTATTTCATTATTAGCTGTGTTACTACCTCTTAATAAACTCGACAGCGTGCTGTTGACCACGACTCTTTCGGTATTTTTTTACTGTTGCGTGTTTATTTGGGTGTTTGCCGTTAAGTCTTTGAAGACTGTTTGGATCACTATTTTACTAACTACTAGTGGGCAATTGCTGGCCCTTTCATTTATTAAGGGATGGCTATGAAAGAGAGTTTTTTCCGTTCCATGACATGGCTTCATACTTGGGTGGGCTTATTGGTATGCTGGTTATTATTCTTGATATTTTTTGCAGGCACTATCAGCTTTTTCAAAGATGAAATCACTATTTGGGCTGAGCCCGAAACGCATCATGTAAAGCACCAAGTGCAACGTGTTCAGTCTCAAGCCGAGCAAATTAATTATGTGTTTGCGCAATTACAACATCAGGCACCTAATTCATTATCTTGGCGAATAAACTTACCTGAGCCGCGTAATCCTATTTTAAGCTATGGGTATGCTGAGCCTAAACAGCCAGGCCAGCGCCGAGCGCCTTTTAACTATACGCATTTAGACCCAAATACCTTAGAGCAATTGCCAGCGCCTCGCGATACAAAAGGAGGCAACTTTTTTTATCGCTTGCACTTTGATTTACATTACATCGACGTATTTACTGCACGTATAATTGTTTGTTTAGCCTCATTATTTATGCTGGTAGCACTGGTTACTGGCATCGTGATCCATAAGCGTATCTTTAAAGATATGTTTAGCTTTAGAGCAAACAAAGGTAGTCGTAGTTGGCTTGATGCGCATAATGTTTCGTCAGTACTGGCACTGCCATTTCATATTATGATCACTTATACAGGGATTATCACTCTCATATTTATGTTGTTCCCCTACCCTGCTGAAACTGTATATGAAGATGGCTTGAAGCAAATGTTTGAAGAAGCGTTACCCATCAACAAACGTGCAAAGCCTAGTGAAGAGCAGCGCCCCTTGATTGCAATTAACGACGTGTTGGATCAGATTTATACTAAGTCACCAAATGCCGACATTAGCTATGTGTTTGTAAGAAATGCCAATACAGCGACCTCGCAAATAGTGGTTTATTTAGCAACCGGTAAAGATGTTGTAGATAACGGACCACGTTATTTATTTAATGGCGTTACCGGCGAACTAGAAGCAAGTTCTGGTGAGGATTGGAGCGCTTCAGCACAGTTTTATGACTCAATGACCGCATTGCATAGTGGTCGCTTAGCGGAGCCTTTACTGCGTTGGTTGTATTTTTTCTGTGGCGTAGCTGGTTGTGCCATGATTGCTACAGGCTGCATTATGTGGGCAAAACGCCTTCGCGAGAGACTCAAAGCAGACCAAAAACCAAGCTTTGGCTTGAAGCTGGTTGAGACACTAAATTTGGCCACACTGATGGGCTTACCTTTTGCTACAGCAGCTTTCTTTATTGCTAACCGTTTATTGCCTTTAGAGTTAGCTGAGCGTGCCGATAAAGAAATACTCGTGTTTTTCTTAGCTTGGCTGGCGATGCTAATTATCGCTGTGAGCGGCCGAGAAAAACATCATTGGCGCTATAGTGCATGGCTTAATGCCATAGCCTGCTTTTTAGTGCCGGTGGTAAATGCACTGACGACTGATGGTAATTGGATCACGTATTTACTAACTAAACAGTGGGCTTTATTCGGTATCGATAGTGCGTTTATTTGTGCTGGGCTGCTGTTTTTACTACAAAGCAAAAAAATACCTAGCCATAAAACCGTGATAAATAAGGCTAAATCAAATAAAAACAGGCTGTTAAAGGAGCAACAAGGATGATGGAGTTACTGCAATTTAGTCTCTGCTTTTTGGGGTTTAATTGTTTTGCACTTGCAAAGTTCAATCATTTTCGTGATGTGTTTAAAAAGAAATTAACCGAAAAACAGCGGCATAGCTTTTTGATGAGTGGCTGGATCACTATTTTACTAAGTTTGCTGCTTAGTGTGCTTAATGATGGTGGTTATGGTGCTCTGCTGTTTTGTGGTTATATGGCATTAAGTGTAGTTATGCTCATGATTTTATACAGTTTTACCGTTTCTTGGGTGAAGTATGTCAGTGTATTAACTATGTCTGTTTTGCTGTTAAGTGGCTTTTCAGTGATGATTTTATAGTCTAGTTAGTAAAATGCTGATCTGATATCAACCGGCAATAATATTTAATTAATCGAAATGATATAAAAAAAATGGGTAGGCATTGCCTACCCAAGCAGGGGATTAAATTGGGGGATCACATGTTGCTTCAATTTAACGATGCATAGTTTGCATAATGTCCATTACAGTTGTGTTGCACATTCGTGATATTTCCAAGACAGTTGTAAAGCCCCTTTACAGGTTTTTATGGTCAACATAGATAAGCTCATCTGTTTTGAAGCCATACTGTTTAGCTGTATTTATAAAATCCTGCATTTGCTGTTCTGTTACAGTAGGTGTACGCGACAAAAACCATAAATAGTCTTTGTTGTAGCCTGTGATATAAGCGTATTGATAGTCCTGTTTGTCTAATTCAAACACCACGTAAGAGCTGTAAAATGGCCCAAAGAATGATACTTCGAGGTGGCCTATGTCTTGCTGCTCTGCAAACTTCGCCTTTCCTTCTGCTTGCTGCCATGCTTTATCTTCAACGCTGTAGCCTTTATTGATGACTTTTACAGTGCCATCAGGATTAATCGAGTATTGAGCAGTAATACCTTCTAAGCCTCTTTCAAATGAGTGATCCAGACGTGCAATTTCGTACCAAGTTCCTGTGTATTTTTCTAGTTCAAAATTATCGACGGGTTTGATGTCATCCGGCACGCCAGTACAGGCCGAAATAATCGCAGTAATAAATATAACCCCTAAAAGTTTTAATGATTTTTGCACGCTTATACTCCTTTTAAATAAACAAATTAATACGTTAATAGCGGTAATTAAGTTCAAGTGAGGTAAACTATGCCAGTCTAGAATAGTTATATTGAGAATACCATGAAGATTTGGGTTGATGCAGATGCCTGTCCCGTTGTTATCAAAGAGATACTTTTTCGCGCTGCTGAGCGTACGCAAACGTTTACCACATTGGTTGCGAATCACGCGATGCGAGTACCTCCTTCTAAGTTTATTAGCCGTTTACAAGTTTCTTCGGGTTTTGATATTGCTGACAACGAAATCGTTAAACGTATCGAGCCGAATGATTTGGTAATTACTGGTGATATTCCTCTAGCTGCTGAAGTTATTGAAAAAGGCGCACAAGCGCTTAACCCTCGCGGTGAATTATATACAACCGAAAATATTCGCTCCCGTTTGAATGTCCGCGACTTTATGGAAACAATGCGTTCGAGTGGTGTTGAAATGGCCGGTGGCCCGCCGCCATTAAGCCAAGCTGACCGTCAAAACTTTGCAAATAACCTAGATCGGATCCTAGCTAAAAAGCCATGAGTGAAGTTAATAGTGCATCACTACAGGGGTTTGGTGATGAGGCGTTTAAAGTCGCTGTTTATATTGAAAAGCGCCCGCCGATGCCTGCATGGCAACAGCTTGATCATTTGCATGCGATGCAAACAGGTCAGATTAACGAAATAAACCAAGCTTGTGGTAATGGTTGGCGTAAAGTTTTTAATGTATACAGCAAAGTGCTGTTTGCCCTACCAAGCGAGTTTTATGATTTCGCTAAAAAGGCGCCTGATTGGCAAACTTTTCGTGATGAACAACTGCTGCAAGCACATAGCCAAACCACGTTACTGTTCAGCCCGCCGATATTAAACAAATCAAAGCAATTACACATCATTGCTGGTCGAACTTATGCTAAGCAGCTTATTAATAACGGACTTTTGCATTGCCAATTAACTTGGCTTGATGATGAGTTTGCAATTAGCAAGTCTAGTAAAGTGATTGTTTGCCCTTATTTTGACTATCGCCAATTGAGCAACATTAAAATTGCGCGCTTAAGTCAATTGGTCGCTGATGTTGTCTCTTAGCTGCTACTTTATTGCGTTATTGGGTTAGCAAACTAAGCTTAAAAAACCAAAACTTTAATAGTTCACTTAATGAAAATATTGGTTGTAGATGATATGCCCCTTATGCGTTACGTGTTGATAAACATGTTACGTAGGCTTGATTATAATGACATAACTGAGGCAACGGATGGTGCACAAGCATTTGACTTACTAGAGAAGCAAACCTTTGATCTAGTAATCACTGATTTGCATATGCCTAAAATGGATGGCAGATGTTTGCTGAACCATATCAGAGAAACGCCCACGCTTGCTAACTTGCCAGTACTAATGGTGACATGCGAAGACAGTAAGCAAACCGTCAATGAGATGATTACCGCAAGAGTTAACGGCTTTATTATTAAACCTTTTTGTTTAAATACATTGCAAAAGCAGCTGAGCCGAATTGTTAAACCTGATTAATGAGTTAAGAGCGATGTATAAGCATTTAACACTATTTAGTTTATTCACAGTCAGCACTGCAGTGGCTAGCACGGAACAACTGACTTTATATACCGAAGTGTTTCCTCCTTACAACTTTATGCAGCACAACCAACTGACCGGTATTAACACCAAAATCATGGAATCTTTGTGCGAAAAAGCCAAGCTAAATTGTACGTTCAATGTATTGCCTTGGAAGCGAGGCATGTCATTGACAATGAGCCAACCGCATACAGGAATATATTCAACATCGCGTACCGCAAAACGAGAAAAACAATTTTATTGGGTTGGGCCATTGGTCTCAGGGCACTCATGTTTATATCGTTTAAATGAGCGTAACGACATTAAAGTAAGTAGTACAAAGTCGTTGCAAAACTATACTATTGGCGTATCGCGTGGTGATGTTTATCAAACAGTTCTTGCTGATTTTAATCTTACTGAGGGCCAGCAGTTTTTAACCTATTCAAAAAAGTTTGAAGAGCTAAAGATGTTTAAGCAAGGTAAGCATGACTTGCTGATTGGCTCGTCACTCACCCTAACATCGCAACTGATGAATGTAGGTATGAGTCCTCAGCAAGTGACTCCGGTATTTGAGCTAAAGCACCCTGCTTTAGTGGGGAATTATTTAGCGCTTAACAAAAACACATCGCCCGAGGTAGTTACCGCGCTGCAAAAGGCGCTTGATAGCATGAAGCAAGAAAACCAAATTGCGGCGATTATTGATCAGTTTGTCGCTGGGAACATAAACTCAACTGGTGAAATTTCACCAGTTGCAGAGCAATGTCTGAATGGTTCTGCTATTTACTAATTTGGCTTTGTTTAAGGTAAATTGGCTGCGGTTTTGGTATTTTTTGAAGTCAATCGTGTTTTCTCGCGCTCGATCGCAAAGCCATTGCCTGATCTTTAATTGCTTTTTATAGTGGTAAAAAAAAAGGCAAAAACTATGAAACCAACTCCACTTATTAAAAGTTTAGTACTAGCAGTATGCTTAGGTACAACAGGCGCTTCTCAAGCTTACGATCGCATCACCGGCCATAACTTTGCTAGTCGTTCTGAGGTCATCGCGCAATCTGGTATGGTTGCAACCTCACAGCCATTAGCTACGCAAGTGGGCTTACAGGTATTAAAAGATGGTGGTAACGCTATTGATGCAGCCATTGCGGCAAATGCAGTGCTTGGCCTTGTTGAACCGACTGGCTGTGGAATTGGTGGCGATTTATTTGCCATTGTTTGGGATAACAAAACTAAGCAACTATATGGTTTAAATGCTTCTGGCCGTTCACCACAAAGCTTGTCTTTTGACACTTTAAAAGCACAGGGTGACTACATTCCTGCTTATGGACCTTTACCAGTGTCGGTACCCGGTGCTGTAGATGGCTGGTTTGAGTTACATAAAAAGTTTGGCAAAACGCCAATGAAAAAGCTACTCCAACCTGCTATCGATTATGCTGAAAACGGCTTCCCTGTATCTGAGTTGATTGCCTATTACATGCAAAAAAGTGTGGCTGCACGAGGTAAATACCCAGGTTTTAAAGATGTTTATATGCCTGATGGGGCAATGCCAGAAAAGGGTGACATTTTTAAAAACCCGGCCCTTGCAAACACCTATCGTAAAATTGCCAAAGGCGGCCGCGATGCTTTTTACAAAGGCGAGATTGCTAAAGAAATTGGTCGCTACATGAAAGAAAACGGCGGCTACTTATCGTATGAAGATTTAGCTGCGCACTATAGTGAATGGGTTAAGCCTGTGAGCGCCGATTATAGAGGGTATACGCTTTGGGAATTGCCACCAAATGGCCAAGGTATTGCCGCACAGCAAATTCTCAATATTCTTGAAGGTTACGATATCAAAGGCATGGGCTTTGATAGTCCTGAATACGTTCACACCTTTGTTGAGGCGAAAAAGCTCGCGTTTGCAGATCGTGCAAAGTACTACGCCGATCCAGCGTTTAACACCATTCCCGTACAAACACTTATTTCGCAGCAATATGCTGACCAAAGACGCAAACTGATAGACCCTAATAAAGCCGCAAAACGCGACCATGCAGGCCCAGTAGAAGGCGATACCATTTATATGACGACCGCCGATAAAGACGGCAACATGGTTTCGCTTATTCAAAGTAATTACCGTGGTATGGGCTCAGGTATGACACCGGCAAAATTAGGCTTTGTATTGCAAAACCGTGGCGAAATGTTCGCGCTTAAAAAAGGCCACATGAACCAATATGAGCCAGGCAAACGACCATTTCATACAATCATTCCTGCGTTTGTCACCAAAGATGGTAAGCCATATATGAGTTATGGCGTTATGGGAGGTGCGACACAGCCACAAATGCATGCTCAAATACTTATCAACATGATTGATTTTGGCATGAACCTGCAAGAAGCCGGTGATGCACCGCGTATTCTGCACACAGGTTCATCGCAACCAACCGGTGAGATCATGGAAGACGGCGGTTTTGTTAGCTTAGAGTCAGGTTTTTCGATGGAAACCCGCCGTGAGTTAATAAAGAAAGGCCACACCTTACAAGACGCAGTTGGCCCATACGGTGGTTATCAAGCTATATTGAAAGACCCAAAAACCGGCGTTTATTACGGCGCATCTGAAACCCGCAAAGACGGCCAGGCTGCGGGGTATTAGGCTATTGTAGGTTGGGTAGAGCGGAGCGAAACCCAACAAACTTAGCGAGTTACAAACTAAAGTTAGCGAGCTTTGATGCAGCAGCGTTTTACATCGCGTAGGCGTGAAATTTATTTCGCGCGATGGTTCATTACTCGCTAACTCCCAACCATATACCCTGCAAATATGATAAAAATCAGCGCTGAGCCATTTTTCTTTATGAATATCTATAACATCAAAAAAAATTTACAGTTAGCAATGCATTCCGTTATTTGTTAATAGTAGATTTATTAAACATAATGAGCGTGGCATCGGCATAAATATGCGCGAAGTGTGCACGATAAAATGTTAGCTAACAAAGGGACTTTGGTGGTGTTTGAGAGTATTGCGATCTATTCAGGATTAATTGCAACAATCTGGATTTTCATTGGTGTATATGTAGCAGGTAGGTTTTATACTGGTTATAGCCATTCTAAGCAATTTTGTAGTGAGTTAGGTGCGACTGGTAGCCCAACTGAAAAATTGTCTCCTTTAATTAATAATTATCCTCTTGGTTTTCTATTTTGCTTTTTCGGTTGGTATCTGGCTCAACTCTCAAATGTTTCAACTTTAGTGAATGTTGCGGGTTGGTTAGTTATAGCTCATGGTGTAGGTACATGGGTCGCAGGTTACTTTCCAATGGACGCCGATCCATTTACTAAGAATCCAACTTTTAATTGTAAGGTACATTCTTGGGCTGGTTTTACCATGTTGCTTTCATTAGTTATTGCACCGATATTAGTTGCTATAAGTCCAACAACTGAAATTATCCCATTATATTTCCGTATTTTTTCATTGCTTTCTGTTGTCGCAGCGGTTTATTTTCTTTTTGCAATGGCCAAAGCTGTAAAATCCCAAAGTAATCCTGGCATCTATCAGCGTATTTCATATGGCTTTCAGCTAATTTGGCTAAGTGTTTTTTCATTAGTATTGGTGTAATTGTGAACTAACAAGTCATTAAACCAGAACAAAACAGTTGGTTTTTGCTCGTGCCTCGCTTATTTTAACCTGTTATTTGAGGCGTTAGCTTTTACTCAAGGAGAGAGTTTATCAAATACGCAGAAGAATATTCAAAACCTGAACAAATTAGAATAAAAGCATTAATTATTTTAGCTTGCGCTTTAGCCGTGATAATTAGCATAAAATGGTTTATTCCATTTTTAGAATGGTATGTAGATACCGTTCACTGTCACACTCCTTTCGGTTATTCTGGGATTTCAGTCTTATGGTATTCAACCTTTGTCGGATTTCCTTTGTTAAGTGCTATTTTTATCGGTCTATTTACACTACCTGTAGGTATTAAGGGGTTTATGCATGGACAGTTCCCACCGAAGGGAGTAAAAGTGCTTCAACCTACAAAGATTCTTACTGGATGGCGCGCAAATCTTAAGTTAACTGCACATATACTTATTCCTCTATTTTTTTTATTTTTTTCTATTTGGGGCTATTTTCAAGTTGATGAAATGCCAAATATAAAGGATGATTTTGATTACAGTGTATGTAAAAGCTAACAAGCGCATTAAGCTAGAGACTGCCAACAGTTTGCTCAGTTGCAAACATTTTAAAGATAAAGACTTATAACAGGCAATCAAAATAGAATCCGAAAAGCTTGGCTCAGGCTCGTTCCTTGCCGTTTATTGCGGCGTTATATTACTAATATCATCATGGAATGTAATTCTAAAAATGGAAGTTAAAATATTCACAAAAATCATAAAGCCTAAACAAAGTTTTTGGCCTAGTTCACCTACATCATCTGATTGTGGTTTAGAAACTGAAATCAATCTTTGGTTAGCCTCTCAACCGGATATAGAAATTAAAAATATTACTCAATCACAAAGTGGTGGTTCATGGATGCCTGCAACAGTAATCGTAACTGTTTGGTATAAAGTAAAATAACAAGAAAGTTAAGCGGGGCTACTAACAATTGATTAGGTTTCGCTGTGCTCTACCCAACCTACAAAACATCGCGCGAAATAAATTTCGCGCCTACGTGATGTCGTTTTACTCTTTCCCCTTGTAGCTCGTTAACTTGTTGGTTTCAATCTGAGAGCTGACGGCTGATAGCTGACAGCTCTAGAACGTAGCTAACTCCCAACCACATACCCAGCAAAACCAAGCACTTTAAAGTATTGTTTTGGAGTGCTGAAGCGGGTTTCATTCATTAACTCTGAAAAACGAATGCGGTCTAATGGGTAAAACTCGTGCTCTAGGTTGTGGCGCATGCGTTCTACGCCGACTTCTGTTAAACCTAACTGTGTACATAGCTGTAGTTGAGATTCGCGCTCAAAAGTGGTTTCTGGGCGCATTAAATCGGCAATGTATAAGTTGCTCGATTTCTTAAGCTTGCTGTGAATCGCTTTTAATAGCGCTTTTTTATCGCCGTTATCTTCAACAAAATGCATGACCAGTAAACACAGTGCTGCGTCACATTGAGTGTCGATGTCATTGATATCACCGCAGTGCACTGTCACGCGGTCGCTGATGTTATGCTGGCCAAACTGTTGCTCGGCAATATCGAGCATGTCTTGTGAAATATCTTGAGCAATAAATTGCCAGCTTGGTTTTAGCGCCGCTAATTCGATGATTTCTTTACCTGTTCCGGCACCAACCACTAAAATGCGCGCATCATCGCTCAGCGTGGTTGCCAGTTGGGCGGCGGTTGCTTGATGTAATAACTCATAACCTGGAACTAGGCGCAAAATACGTTCGTCGTAGTGACTTGCTTCTTCGTGATTAAAAGTTGGCATGCTAATCCTTTAAATAACAGAGATGGTCGAATAACCACCTGGTTTTTTCGCCACATGCACTTGGGTGGCAACGCGTTCGGTCATTTCTGATACGTGAGAAATAACCCCTACTTTGCGGCCTTGTGCTTGCAGAGAATCAAGAGCATCCATCGCGATGCTTAACGTTTCACTGTCCAACGTACCAAACCCTTCGTCGATAAACAAAGAGTTTATTTGTACTTTATTCGACGACAACGAGGCAAGCCCTAGCGCCAGTGCTAACGACACCAAAAATGACTCACCGCCCGATAATGTATTAACAGAGCGCTGCTCATCGGCCATGTCTTTATCGATAATTGCGATATCGAGTGTTTGCCCTATGGCTGTTAATTTGTAGCGTTTATTTAGGGTTTGTAAGTGACTATTCGCGTAATGTAGCAGTATTTTTAAGGTTTGTGTTTGCGCTAAGTTACGCATGGTTTTACCGCTGGCATCCCCTAGCACCTTATTGAGTAGATGCCAGTGCTCATAGCTTTTTTGCTGATCAACCAATTGCTTTTGTTTATCTTCAAGCGCTTGGCTATTTTGTTGATGGGTTTTAAGCTCCGTCGCAACTTGCAATAATGCGTTATTTGTTTGCACTTGTTGCTCTGTGGCTTGATTAAGCTGTATTTGCAGCTTATCTTCACCGAGAGCTGGCTTTTCTTTTTGGTGCTGAGCCAAAGCCTGCTGTCGTTGTTTTAAAAGAGCCTCAGCATCTTTTAAACTACTCTCGGCGGTGTGATAGTCAGCCAAAGTTTGTTTGATTTCAGTAGGGCTTATCGTTAATAGCTGACTAACGGCTTGCTCATCTAAGCTTGGGTGCAGCGCTTTAAAATCGTTAAACCACAGACTAAAGCGCTCATTAAGCGCTGCTTGCTCAGCGGTGAGTTCTTTTTCACGCTCGTCAAAATTGGCGATTTGAATGGCTTGTTCGTCACGCGCCTTCACCGCATTATTATGGGTTGTCTGGGCAAGTTGTAGTGCTTGCTGCGCTGAATCTATCGCTTTTTCAAGCTCAGCAATAAACTCATCTACCGAAATCGCTGCGTTACTCAATAAGCCCTCGCGCTTTGATTGTATCTGCGTTAATTCGTTTTGAGTTTGGCTTAGTTGCTCGTTGCACTGAGTTAAAGAGGTATCTGCTTCGTTGAGCTGCGGCGTTAAATGCGCAAGATGCTGCTCAATGGCTTTTAAGCTAGTTTTAAGCTCATCCGCAGTTTGCAGCGAAGCTTGATAAGCCTCAACGTGCTCAGCAATGTTCTCTAAAGAAGTGTTTTGTGTATTGAGTGCCTGCCACCAAGGTGCACTGGTGAACTGTTGATTCAGTGTCGTATAAAGCTGCTGATGCTCATCATTGAGCTCATTTAAACGTGTTTGCAGATTATTTAGCTGTTGCTGCAACTCGTTTAACTGCTGCTCTTTGCTATAAAGCGCTTGTCCTTGTTGATTATACTCAGTTTGCTTAGCCGCAAGCGTGTTTTGCAACTGCTGTTGCTGCTCAAGGGTTTTGTAGTATTGCTGTTTTTGCAGGCGTAGCTGTTGCTGACGTTCGTTTAACTGAGCTTCGGTTAAATCATTTAGCTCAGTTCGATTAGCCGCCATGGTTTCTTTGAGGCTCTGTTGTTGAGCGCTCAGCTCTGAGATCTGCCCAGTTAACGAGCTTATCTGTTGGCTGCATGCCGCCAGCTCATTACTTTTAGCTTGCTGTAATGCTTGCTGAGCTTTTAAGTGCTGTTTGGCGTTAGTTAACTGGTTGGTAAAGTCGTTAATAAGTTGACTAAATTGCTCGTTTACCATTTCTTCATGCATAAAGGGGTGCTCTTTTGAGCCACATACCGCGCACGGCTCCCCTGCTTTTAAAGTGGCACGTAACTGGCTGACCCCTTCACTGGCTCTTAACTGCACTTGCTGTAAGTTTTGCTCACAAAGCGAAACCTGCTGCTGTGCTTGCTCTGCACCTTGCTGCGCATCTTTTGATGCCGTTTGCAGTTGCTGCTCAGTCTGGCTTAATGTGTTTAATTGTGTTTGCCAATTTTTTAACTGCTGCTGATTAGTTTGCCATACTTGGCGCTTTTCAATCAGGTGCTTAATCGCCTCAAGCCTAGCGTCGATATCGGCCATTGATTGAGTATTTAAACTCGATTTAAAGGCGGCATCTTGCTCATTTAGGCGCTTAATTTCTTGCTCAAGGGCTTGGTATTTAGTTTTACACTGCTGCGCGGCTGCTTGCTGCTCATCAATCTTAGGTTGAAGAGCTTTTACGTTTTGCTGTGATTGGCTAATTGTGTGCAGTTGCTGGCTAAAGCGGCTTAACTCACTTTTATAGAATGACCAGTCTTTTGCTAATGGTTGCCATTGTGCATGTGTTTCTAAATAGCTATTTATTTGTGCTTGTTGCTCTAGCTGTTTTTGCTGCTCTGCTTTATGGCTATTTAGTGTATTACTCAGCTCTTGATGATGGTGTTTCGCTTTCTCTGCGTGTACTTTTTGCGCCGCTGCTTGCTGGTTTAAAACCGCAAGTTGCTTATCTAGCTCACGGGCCTGACTGATAATAGGTTGCGCGTCTTTTTGTGCTTGCTTAGATTGGTTTAGTTGTGCGGTTTGCTTTTCAAGGGTTTGCTCAGCGTCTTTGATCAGCGTTTTATGATCAACGTTTAAAAGCTGCTTACGGTTTTTAATTAGTTGCTCATGTTGAACGCTAAGAGTCGACACACGTTCGCGGTTATCTTTTATTTCTAGGCATTGCTGAGCTTGTTTCGCTTCAGTGGCTTTTTCAGCAAGCGCGTGCATTTGTTGCTGTAACTCTTGCTTTGCTTGCTCAGCTTGGTTTAGTTGTTGCTGCTGCTGAGATGCTTGCTTATACCAAGTTTGGTACTGTTCAAATTGTTTTATTTGTTTTTGCAGCTCAGTGAGCTTAGCTTCAAGAGCCGTTTGCTCTGCTTGTTTCGTTTTGACCTGTTCAGGGCTTAAAACCTGATAGTTGCTTAAACTTAGCTTTAACTGCTCTAAAGCTTGCAGCTGTTCACGATGGCGCTCAAAAATTCGCTGACCTATACGGCTGAATTTGTCGGTGCCTGTTAAGCATTCAAGTAGTTGCGCACGCTCATCCCCAGTTGCTTTTAAAAAAGCGGCAAATTCATGCTGTGCAAGCAGTACTGCTCGTGAGAACTGCTCAAAGCTCAAGCCGATAATACGCTCGATTTCTTTACCAGCAGCACTCCTATCAGCAATTAGGGTTTCATCAGGTAATGAGTAGAGGCTATGTTGTGCGGGTTGTAATTTGCCATCGGCTTTATTACGCGCTCGGCTAAAGCTTAATCTTGCGCGATATGATTGTTTGTCTTGGCCAATAAAGTCGACTTCGGCAAAGCCCTGCCCTGCCCCGCGGCGTAATAAGTTTCGCGAGTCATTGAGTTTGATATTGTCGCCGTTAAAGTCAATTTTATTGCCAGTATCGCCGCGTAATCTTGCTGTTTTGTTATAAAGCGCTAAGCAAATGGCATCGAGTAATGTGCTTTTACCCGCCCCGGTATCACCCGTGATGGCAAACAACCCCGCTTCTTTTAAAGGCGAAGCGCTAAAGTCGACTTCGGCGTCTAAGATAGAGGCTAGTTGATGAACACGAATCGCTAAAATTTTCATAGTAGATCCTCCGCATTCAATTCATCGATTACTTGGCTTAATAAGCTTTCTAGCTCTTTTGGTACAGCCTGCCCTGCCATATCTTTATTATTTGCGAATGCCTGCTCTAAAAGTGAGTGTGGGTTCAGCGCTTCAATTTGTGAGACATCTTCAAATAGGGTTTGTTCATCGTCTTGCTGGCTGCTCTGTTGACGAACCCTTTCAATGCCACAGAACTTAACTTGCTTACCTTCAAGGGCTTGTTCTATTTGTTCTCTGAAAGTGGTGTCAGTGTCATGGGCGCTCAATTTAACCCGCAGGTATGGCGCTAAATCTTCATCTGTTAAATCGAGTTGTTTTATAAGCTCACATAGTTCGTTTAGTGGCACACAGTCTTTTTCTGGCAGCAACATGACTTTACAAAAGCTAGGAATGTAAAGGGGGTTTACAGTAGTACCTGAGTCACTAAGCTCAACTATCACAACTTGATGCTGATAGCGTCTTTCAGAAAATGACATCGGCATTGGCGTGCCACTGTAGCGAATGGTGTCTTTCTTGGCGACGGTTTGAGCTTTATGTAGATGCCCTAGCGCGACATAATCAGGTTGATCTGTAAATATGCTAGCCGATATTGCATCTTCGCCACCAATAACCAAGTTACGTTCAGAATCTGATGAGATGTCTCCGCCTTTTGCATGTAAGTGGCCCATCGCAATTAATGGCGCATTTGGTAATTCACTTGCGGCTTGTAATGCATCTTTATAAGCAAGGGCAACGGCTTGGTTATAACTTAACGGCTGCTCTTGTTGGCGGTTATAGCTGCTTAAATCACTGCTACGTAAAAATGGCATGGCAACAACATTCGCATCGCCGTTTTTTGTGCTGATTGGCAGTACTACTTCATGAGGGGCGTTACTATCAAAGCGGCCAACAACATGCGTATCAAATTGAGCTAATAAAGGTTTTGCAGCCATTATTCGATTTGCTGAGTCGTGGTTACCAGCAATAATGACTATGTGTAAGTCAGGGCAATGCTGCTTGGTGGTTTTAATAAATTGGTAGAGTTGGTTTTCTGCGCTGGCAGGTGGTGTTGCCGTATGATAAATGTCACCCGCAACTAGCAGTAAGTCGATCTGTTCTGAAACAAGCGTATCGGTTAACCAAGCTAAAAACGCTTGATGTTCATCGAATCGGGAGTGCTCGTAGAATTGTTGGCCTAAATGCCAATCAGATGTATGAAGGACTTTCATTTAACGCTCTTATTATTTATTAAGAGCGTCAATATACCTAAGCTGAGCCAAGATGCCCAGCCTGGCTTGCTAACTTAAGCTATACCAGGCAAATACAACCATAGGTAACGCCAGTAGAGCCATAATTAATGGTACTTTAAGCGCTTTAGTTTGCTTTGCTTGTAATATTTTAAGTGCATTACTTTCATTACAAGCTGCTACTTTATCAATATAAAAATACCCTGAATCTAGGTACTGTTTACAATTTTGTTCGTCCGCTGGAATTGCAATTAGTTCTTGTTGTTTTTTTAGGATATAAAAATCCATACGCTCACCGAATTCTATGCTGATTACCAAAACATTTTGAGGCGCAATTACGAACTACGCAGACCCCAAAATCAAAAAAGTGGGCGATTTTAAAT
The DNA here is from genome assembly GCF_021532475.1 of Pseudoalteromonas sp. APAL1. NCBI lineage: Bacteria > Pseudomonadati > Pseudomonadota > Gammaproteobacteria > Alteromonadales > Pseudoalteromonadaceae > Pseudoalteromonas > Pseudoalteromonas sp. APAL1. The sequence continues at coordinate 34,523 of NZ_JAKGAW010000036.1, forward strand.
ATAAATGGCAGTAAATTTCAATAGAAAATGCCATAAAATTTAATTTATTGCGAAAATAAATATAACAAAGGATAAAATTATGAAGGCAGTTGGGTAAATCAGCCATTTTTTTGGCCTTTTTATCACCGGGTTTGTGCGCGATAATGCATCTGACTCATCACAGGCGGCAATCACTTCTACAAATTCAAAACCACGATTTTCGTACTCGTTAAGAATTGCTTCTTGAGCTGGAATGGCTGCTAAACGAGAGTCTTTCTTTACTATATAAAACTTCATCTAATCACCCTTCATTTTTAAGCTTATGTGCAAAATTTGACGGTATCTTTATTACACTTCAGTCACACTATTTTATGCATTTAACAGACCATTTAATCTTTCTTTAGATAGTTAAACTAGTTAAACAAAAACCTTTATATTTAACATTAATACTTTGGCATGAATTTGTGCTGAACTAAAATTGAGCAAGTGTAATGTAAACCCCCTTTACACTTGTACTTAAAAGGCTATTTGGCAGGACAAAAATAAATAGTTTTAAAAGTATGAATACTACCTGAAAAATACCGCACTTTATCGTTATTTTATTGCAACTTTGTTAGCAGTTTGAGAAGGTACGCTCACGCAAAATTTACAGGATTAACAATGAAAAAAGCAGTTTTAACGCTGAGTGCTTTGGTATTGCCTTTAGCTGTATCGTCTACGGTTATGGCATCATCAGTTGAGCAAACAAAAGGTTCATTTGTTGACAAGTTTCGTCAACTGGATGAAGCACTCCCAACTCCCAATGTTTATCGTAGTGCCGCTGGAGCACCTGCAGAAAATTACTGGCAGCAACAAGTTAACTACGACATCGACGTAAAGCTTGATGAGAAAAAACGTCGTTTAACGGCAAGTCAGAAAATTGAGTACAAAAATAATTCACCTCATACATTAAAGTATCTTTGGTTACAGTTAGACCAAAATATCTTTAAATCTGACTCAATTGCAGAAATGACATCAACCTTCAATGGTAAAACACTGCAAGGTGACCCTCAGCCAAAAGCGACAAAACTGAGCTTAGGTCAGTTACGTCGTCAGCAGTTTATGGCTGACAATGAGCTGGGCTATCAAATCGCCAATGTTAAAGACGAAGACGGAAAAGAGCTTAAAGTAACTGTGGTTGATACCTTAATGCGTATTGATCTAAATGAGCCACTTAAACCGGGTAAAGACGTTGAGTTCAGCATGGACTTCGCCTTTAACATTGTTGAAGAAGATGCCGTGGGTGCTCGTTCGGGTTATGAGCACTTTGAAGAAGATGGTAACGATATCTTTTTGCTAGCACAGTGGTTCCCGCGTCTTGCTGCATACACAGACTACGAAGCATGGACAAACAAAGCATTCTTAGGAAGTGGTGAGTTTACGCTTGAATTTGGTAACTACGATGTAGAGATCACCGTGCCAGCTGATCACATTGTATCGGCAACCGGTAAACTTGATAATGCTCGTAATGTACTGACTAGCACGCAGCGTAAACGTTTAGAAGAAGCTGAAAACGCTAAACGACCTGTTTTCATCGTGACTGAAGAAGAAGCGCTAGAAAACGAAAAAGAAGGCACTGATAAAACGAAAACATGGCATTTCAAAGCTGAAAATGTTCGTGACTTTGCATGGGCTTCTTCACGTAAATTTATGTGGGATGCTAAAGGCTATCATCAAGGTGGTAACGATCAGCCGTTAGTGATGGCGATGTCTTTCTACCCGAAAGAAGGTGGCGACCTTTGGAAGAAGTATTCAACTGAAGCTGTCGTTCATACAATGGAAGTGTATTCGCGCTTCTCATTTGATTACCCTTACCCTGTTGCTCAGTCTGTAAATGGCCCTGTAGGTGGTATGGAGTACCCAATGATCACCTTTAATGGACCGCGAACTGACCTACAAGACGATGGTACTCGTACATACTCACAAGCTGAAAAGCGCTTCTTAATTGGCGTTGTAATCCACGAAGTTGGTCATATTTACTTCCCTATGGTCGTTAACTCTGATGAACGTCAGTGGACGTGGATGGATGAAGGTTTAAATAGTTTCTTAGATGGAGTTGCAGGTCGTGAATGGGACCACACAATTCCGTGGGGAGTTGAGCCTCGCGATATCGTTGAGTATATGAAGTCAGAAAACCAAGTACCAGTGATGACTCAGTCAGACAGCGTATTGCGTTTAGGCCCAAATGCTTACACTAAGCCTGCGGCGGCACTTAACATTTTACGTGAAGTGATCCTTGGCCGTGAGTTATTCGACTTTGCATTTAAAGAATATGCACAGCGTTGGAAGTACAAACGCCCTACTCCGGCTGATTTTTTCCGTACTATGGAAGAAGCGTCTGGTGTTGATTTAGATTGGTTCTGGCGTGGCTGGTTCTACACCACAGATCACGTTGATATCTCGCTAGACAAGGTTTACCAACTGCGTTTAGATACTAAAAACCCTGATATCGACTTTAATCGTTTACGTGATATCGAAGCTGATAAGCCAATGCCGTTATTCGTAAAACGTAATAAAGAAGAAGGTAAAAAACTGTGGGTTGAAGAAAACCCAGATGTAACTGACTTCTATGACGAAAATGACCGCTTCACGGTAACTAATAAAGAGCGTAACGCGTATAACAAATTCCTAAAAGGCTTAGAACCTTGGGAACGTAAAACGTTTGAGCGTGCAATCAAAGAAGATAAAAACTACTACGTACTTGAGTTCTCAAACTTAGGTGGTTTAGTAATGCCTATCTTATTAGAGCTTACTTATGAAGATGGTACGAAAGAAGAGCAGTACATTCCTGCTGAAATCTGGCGTCGTAATCACAAGCATGTTCAAAAGCTCATTGTCACTGACAAGGGTAAAAATCTAGTGTCTGTTACAGTTGACCCGCGTTGGGAAACTGCGGATGTTGATGTAGAAAACAATAACTATCCGCGTCGTATTATTCCATCACGTATTGAAGTGTACAAACGTGAGAAGAGTAAAGCGAAAGTTAGCCGCGATATCATGCAAGATATTAAAACTGAGCTGAAAAAAGACGACGAAAAAGATGCTGAGGAGCAACAATAATGCGCTTTGCAGCCATTATTTTTGCTTTATTACTGAGTGCGCCAACTATGGCGCACCAGTTAAAAGCGTCTGTAACAACGGTACTTTTTAATAAACGCACTAATAATATTGAGCTAATGCATCGCTTTTATTTACACGATACTGAGCATGCGGTAGAGCACTTATTTGACGGTCATGCTGATATTTTAAGTAATAAAGACGACCAAAAGCGTTTTGCTGATTATGTTGAGTCACATATTGCCCTACAAACTTTAGATGGTAAGCCGCTTGAGCTTAAAGATGTGGGTGCGCAAGTTGATGGTAAATTCTTTTGGGTTTATCAAGAAGTAACGATCCCTGAGGGAATTCATGGTATTCGAATGAGCAACGGAGCATTACGTGACCTGTGGCCAGCACAAGTTAATATGGTAAACATTGAAGGCAAAGGTAAAGTTAAAACTCTTACGTTTAGTCAAGATGACACTTGGCTTGAGGCAAGGTTTGAGCCTGTTGAACCATAATTTTCTTATACTAAAGGATTAAAAAACTTACTTTTTTAATCCTTTGATCCTTTAATTAACTGATTTCGTAAACTATCTTATTAATGGGCACCAAAACTTTCCCAATTCTCATATACAGGGATTTATATGACTATCCATGACAACAATATACGCGGTGTAATCTTCGACTTAGATGGTACCTTGGTTTCTTCTGAACTTGATTTTTCATTAATCAAAGCACAGGTTGGTTGTCCTGTAGAAAAAGACTTACTCGCTTATATCGCTTCTTTACCTTCACCTTATATGCGTGAAGAAGCGATGAACATAGTACATCAGCATGAATTGTTAGATGCCCAGCACTCACATTTACTTCCTGGTGTTGCAGATGCCATCACACGGTTAAAAGAAAACAATATCCCAATGGCAATTGTTACTCGAAACTATGACCGTGCTGCTGCCATTAAATTAAAGAATAACCCTTTACCTATAGAAACAGTGTTAACTCGCTCTGATGCGCCTGCTAAGCCTGATCCAAGCGCCTTGAATGCTATTGCGACATTATGGGAGCTTGATCAGTCTGAGCTACTTTATGTTGGTGATTACTTATTTGATATTCAAGCTGCCCATAATGCAAATATGCGCGCTTGTTTGTACGCTCCGGATGAAATTCCTGAATACGCAAATCAGGCTGATTACGTACTGCATCATTTTTCAGACTTACCTAAATTGGTTGGGTCATTTCAAGAAAATAAGATGTTATGTTAAATAGACTTGTTTTTTATTTTTCCTGAGATTTATTGTTAGTTTTTTATTTTTCAAAATGCCCTAGTACTAGCCCAAGCGTTCATGAGTTGCTAAAATATCGGCAATTATCAAATGTATTCATAGAGGCATAAGATGGGCAGAGCATTTGAAGTCCGCAAAAACGCCATGGCTAAAACAGCCAATGCAAAAACTAAAGTAAATTCTAAGTACGGTAAAGAAATCTACGTTGTTGCTAAAAATGGCGAACCTGATCCAGAAGTTAACCAAGCGCTAAAGCGTATTATTGAGCGTGCGAAACGAGACCAAGTACCAGCACACGTAATCGATAACGCAATTAAAAAAGCGGCCGGTGGGGCAGGGGAAGACTATTCTCCAGCACGTTATGAAGGCTACGGCCCTGGTAACTGTATGGTTATTGTTGACTGTTTAACTGATAACCCTAACCGTACTATCAAAGATGTACGTTTACCGTTCACTAAAACAGATTCAAAAATTGGTACACCGGGTTGTGTAGCGCATATGTTCGACCACTTAGCTGTTTTAGGCTTTGCCGGTGATGACGACGAAGTGGTACTAGAAGCGCTAATGATGGCTGATGTAGACGTAACAGATGTAGAAGTAGAAGATGGCAAAGTGTCTGTATTCGCTCCACATACTGAGTACTACAAAGCAAAAACAGCCCTTGAAGAAGCATTTGAAGGTATTAACTTTGAAGTAGACGAGATCACGTTTGTTCCACAAGTTCATACAGACATCACAGATCCAGATGATATCGCAAACTTTGAAAAGTTTATTTCTATGCTTGATGACTGTGATGACGTGCAAAACGTTTATCACAATGCGATTGTCAAAAACTAATTTTTAAAAAATTAGTACGTATTAGTATGTAAAAAGGGGCATTTGGTAACAAATGCCCCTTTTTTAATAGATTTTTATTATGCCATGAATGATGAGTATTCACTGTCGTTATGAGTTCAATTGATATTAGTCAAAAAAAAGCAGCCCTTAGGCTGCTATGAACGACACATGAAACTCGAAGGAGAGTTGTGTAGTGGCTAATTTAACGACTTATATTTTATACGGAACGCATGCAATAATGGTTCAGTATATCCACTAGGTTGTTTAACTCCCTCTAAAACAAGGGCTAACGCTGCTTGATAAGCAACGCTTTGCGCTAAGGTTTCGGCTGAATCAGCCATATTTTTGTAAGCAGGATCACCTTCATTTTGGCCATCAACGACTTTCGCCATGCGTGCCATGGTTTTTCTAATTTGCTCTTCAGAACAAACACCATGATACAGCCAGTTGGCCATGTGTTGGCTTGAAATACGCAGTGTGGCACGGTCTTCCATTAAGCCAACATGGTTGATGTCAGGTACTTTTGAGCAGCCAATACCTTGGTCAATCCAACGCACAACATAACCTAAAATACCCTGTGCATTGTTATCAAGTTCGGCTTGAATATCTTCTTTGCTTAAGCTGCTGGCATCTTTCATAAGCGGTGGAGTGAGTAAGCTGGTAAGGCTTGCTTCTTTACGGTCCATAAGCGCTTTTTGACAAGCAAATACATCAATATCGTGATAATGCATTGCATGCAGCGTTGCAGCAGTAGGAGAGGGTACCCACGCGGTATTTGCACCACTTTTCGGGTGACCACTTTTTTGTTCCATCATTAACGCCATTTTATCTGGCATTGGCCACATACCTTTACCAATTTGTGCTTTACCACTGAGGCCTGTAGCTAAGCCAATATCAACGTTGCGGTCTTCGTATGCGCTGATCCAAGGCTCAAGTTTAATAGCGCCTTTTGGCAATACTACACCAGCTTGCATTGAAGTATGAATTTCGTCACCAGTACGGTCTAAGAAACCGGTATTGATGAATACAACACGGTTTTTAGCCTCGAAAATACAGGCTTTTAAGTTAGCTGAAGTGCGGCGTTCTTCATCCATAATACCCATTTTAATGGTGTTTGCAGGCAAGCCTAGCAGCTGCTCAACGCGGGTAAATAGGGTATTAGTGAATGCCACTTCTTCCGGGCCATGCATTTTTGGTTTAACAATGTTAATGCTATTAGCCGTTGAATTTTTAAGGGTGCTTGTGCCTTTTAAATCATGAAGCGCTGCGGTGCTGGTGATAATGGCATCCATAATGCCTTCAAACACGTCATTGCCTTCACTATCTTGGATAGCTGGATTTGTCATTAAATGGCCAACGTTACGCACAAACATCATGCTACGGCCTTTAAGCGTGATTGTTTCGCCATTTACACCTTGATATTGGCGGTCTTGTGCTAAACGGCGCTCAATGGTTTTGCCATCTTTGTTAAATGCTTCTACTAGGTTTCCTTGCATTAAACCAAGCCAGTTTTGATAGACGTTTACTTTGTCTTCGGCATCAACGGCAGCAACGGAATCTTCACAGTCCATAATCGTTGTGAGGGCTGCTTCAAGTAGTACATCTTTTAGGCCTGCTTTATCTGCTTGGCCTATTGGATGATGATGGTCGATTTGCAGTTCTATATGTAAGCCATTATTTTTCAATAAGATAGAGCTAGGATTTTGCGCTTCACCTTGGTAGCCAATAAGTTGTTCAGGGTTAGCTAGGCGAACCTGACTGCTGTCACGTAATGTGATTAAAAGCTCATTATTTACCACTGCATAGCTGGTGCTTTCGATGTGTGAACCATTTGCTAAAGGTAATGCTTTATCGAGGAACTGGCGGGCATAAGCCATTACTTTAAAACCGCGTACTGGGTTGTATGTAGAGCCTTTTTCGGCGCCGTCATCTTCACTTAAAACATCAGTGCCGTACAGCGCATCATACAACGAGCCCCAGCGAGCATTCGCTGCATTTAAGGCAAAGCGTGCATTGCTCACTGGCACAACAAGCTGCGGCCCCGCGGTGCTGGCGATTTCAGGCTCAACCTGCTCGGTTTCGATGCTGAAACTAGCTGGCTCAGGAACGAGGTAGCCAATCTCTTCAAGGAATGCTTGATAATTCGCTGCATCCCATACAGGGTGCTGCTTGTGATAGTCATCAATCTTAGCTTGCAGTTGTTCGCGTTTTTCTAAAAGCGCACGATTGATAGGTGTTAGTTCGTTGACGATATCAGCAAAACCTTGCCAAAAAGTATCTGTGCTAATGCCTGTTCCTGGTAGAAGTTGCTGTTCAACAAACTGTGCAAGTTGTTGATCAACGCTTAAACCGTTAAGTGAGAGAGTGGTCATAATAATGTCCTTTAAACGAGCGTAATTTGATCATTCATGGTTCAACCATATCGTAAAAAAGGCTAATAAGCAGGCTATTTGCCATTCACTAAAAATATAGTGGTAATAACAACTATAAATTTACTAAATCCAAAAAATCCGCCTAATGTTGAATTAAGCGCTACGAAGCAAACGCCAGTAGCCACTCTCACTAACAAAAAATAGATAACCCGTTCGAAGGACTTTTATTATGACAACATATCAACGCGAAACCGATAACCTAGCTACTTTATGTCAAACACAAGGCAAAACGTGGCAGTCAATCAACCCTGAATACGCAAGCCGTATGCGCTTACAAAACCGTTTTCGTACGGGTCTAGACATTGCTCAATACACTGCAGATATTATGCGTGCAGACATGGCAGCCTACGATGCTGACCACAGCCAATACACACAATCATTAGGTTGTTGGCATGGTTTCACTGCACAGCAAATGATGATGGCAATTAAACGTCATAACAAAACAACTAAACGTAGCTATGTATACCTAAGTGGCTGGATGGTTGCGGCACTTCGCTCTGAGTTTGGTCCATTACCTGACCAAAGTATGCATGAAAAAACGTCTGTTCCAGCGCTAATCGAAGAAATCTATACATTCTTAAAGCAAGCAGATGCACGTGAGCTTGACCACCTTTATAAAGACCTAGACCAAGCGAAAGCAAACGGCGGTGACGTTCAAGCTGTGCTAGATAAAATTGATAACTTCGAAAGCCATGTTGTGCCAATTATTGCTGATATCGATGCGGGTTTCGGTAACGAAGAAGCAACTTACCTACTGGCTAAAAAGATGATTGAAGCGGGTGCATGTGCTATCCAAATCGAGAACCAAGTATCTGACGCAAAACAATGTGGTCACCAAGCAGGTAAAGTAACTGTACCGCATGAAGATTTCTTAGCAAAAATTAACGCTGTTCGTTACGCATTCTTAGAACTGGGTATTGATAACGGTATTATCGTTGCTCGTACTGACTCATTAGGTGCAAGCCTTACTCAAAAAGTGCCTGTATCTAAAACACCTGGCGACCTGTCT